>CAXUBN010000079.1:0-9040 GCA_964249255.1 uncultured Acetobacteraceae bacterium
CCCTGGCCCTCCGACCCGCCTACCGCCGCCACCCGAGCCCGGCACGCTCACGCATCTCCCGCCTGGCTACACCCTCGATCCGCCCGGACTTGGCACACGGCTTCTCGGCATCGGTGAACGGGGCGTGGTCGGCGGCGTGGAGGGGCTTGTCGGGACCGCGCAGGCGGCCGGCCGCTGGGCGGACGCTCACCTCGGCGGCAACGGCGACGTGCTGGATCGGATAGACAAGTCGATCGACAACGCGCCGGTGAACGCCTCGCTAGACCAGCTGCTGGCCTCACAGCACCCGTATGCCCCTCAAGCCGCCTGGGAGAAGGTCGTTACTGGGGCCGTGTCCGGCGCCACCGGGGCGGCATTGAGCGGCGGTCTAGGAGCCATCCCGGCGGCATTCGGGGCCAGCGTCGGGGCAGCGGTTCCCACCGCAAAAGCACTCGGGGCGAGTGACGCCACCGCGGATCGCATCGGCGCCGGCCTATCGCTTCTCCCCGTCGCGGGGGCCGCCGGGCTGGCGGCTAGGACAGGCGCTGCCAACGTCGCCCGCGGTGCCTTCCTGGACAGCATCGGGCGCACCATGAGCCCGGAAGAGGCCGCACAGACGGTCCGGGCGGGCACGGCATTGGATAGCTATGGCGCTGGCGGGGCCACCTTGTCCCAAGCGGCGGCGGCCTACGGGTCCGACCTCAATTCCGCGGTCGGGCAATACCGCCGGGCAGGTCAGGCGGCGGGCTATCTCGACGCCGACGATGCCCAGGCGATCAGACAGGCCGCGGCGCAGGCCAACGCCCGCAGCGCAGCGCCGGGCACGGCAACAGCTGGCGTCCGTGCGCTGGGACTGCCCGGATATCATCAAGACGCCGTGCAGGACGCTGTCGGGCAGCTGGACGCTCTGTCCCGGCTTCCAACCGGCGGTCCTGCCGTTGGGCCGCTGTCCTCCGCCGTCGCCAAGGCCGCCCCTGTTGCGGCAGGGCTGTCGGCGCTGGGAGCGGCGCACGGCGGCGACTACCTCGGCGCGGCGGAGTTGGCCGGCGGGGCCATCGCTGGGCGAACGGTCGCATCTCCGTTCCTACGAATGGCCGGGACAGTCGGCGATCGGCTCCTCGGCACCAGCATGACACCGGCGGAGGCTCGGCTGCAGGCCGCTCAGCGTGTCGTTTCCCGCAACGGACTGGATACCTCGGGAAATCCGCTCGGGGATCTTCAGTCCGCCGTTTCGGACGCGCAAGGCGACGTGCATGACCAGGCGCTAAACGCTCAAGACGAAAGTAACAGCGCGCTAGTCTACGCCCAGGCGGACAAGGCCTGGCAGCAGCACGCCGCCCAGCAGACTAGCGCTGATGCCATGTGGCAAAAAGCCGTGGCCCAACGCGACCGGCAGAACGCGGCCGGCCAGCCAGATCCGCTGTCCGCGGCGCTGTGGCAGAACGCCCAGCAGCAGGCCAGCCCGAACCTGGCCGCAGTCACGGCCTCGCAAGTCCGGGGGTTTACGGCGGATCAGGCCACGTTCGCCCAGCGGGACGCGGCGCAGGCGGCCATAGAAGCGCGAGGCCGGAACTTGGCAGATCAGGCCGGCAACTGGATGGAGCGGCAGCAGATTGGCGAGTTCAAGCAGGCGAACCCTGGCGTCTCGGTTCCCGGCGCGGCGGCGTTGTCGGCAACGGACCCGCAAGCTTTGTTCGAGGCCACTGCGGGCAGGTTTGGAAGTCCGGTTGGGGCGCTTGATCCCCGCTTGTCTGGAGTTCCGGCAACGACTCCGGCAGGGGCGCCAACAGGGCCGGGACAGGCGCCGATCGGAGTTGCCTCAGGGAGTCGCTCAGGAGCCGCTACAGGGACCTTAGAGGCTCCCCCGGTAGCAATGGCGCAGGGACCGGCTGGACCGACTCCAGGGAGTCTCCAGGCGCCTCCTAGCGCCATGTCGCCTGGCACGGTGTCTCCCCCATCGCTGGGAATGCTGCCGACCGGCGGCGGAGCGCTCGCTCAGGCCATCTTCCGCGATTATCACCCGACGTTGCCTCTGCCGTCGGCAGGAGAACTACACGGCGCCGTCGAAGACCTAGCGGCGGACGGACTGATACATCCCCAACTGGCGGACTTTCTCCACGCTGGGGGCGCCGCGCCTTCTCGACACGTCGCGGCGAATATCGCCGACCGGGTAGCGACCGGCCGGGGACTCCCCAGCATCTTGGACCCGCAAACTCAAGGGCTCCAGGACGCCCAGCGTCAATTCCAACAGTTCACCCAGGCGTCGGAAGAGGTTTCGACGCTGATGGGACAGCCAGGGGCGGCGGTTGGGGGAGCGGCAGTCCCAAACGGGGCCACGAACGGGAATGGGCCGATCGTGAACTTGCCACGATGGCAGGCCGCTGTTGGCACATACCGGCAGCACGCACAAAACATGATGACTCTGGCTCCGACTTCCGCGGAGAAGCAGGCCATCGCAACCATCGCCGCGGAGCCAACTGCCGCGGGGAAGGCAGCGATCCGTGACAACTACCTAGCGGCGAACCCAGGCGCCGACGGGAGCCGCTTCACTCCGCAGTTGATGCAGGGCCGCTAAAAACCTTTTTCACTGACGACATCTCCACCAACTCCAGCAACCACCAACGGCACCGGGGGCGCTTTCGTGCGTCAAGGGACACCCATGACCATCCTTCAGTTCACCTGAACAACAGCCGGCACCTTCCAGCTGAACATCACCAGACGGCCACGAAGCGGCCCGCGCGGCCCGCCTTCAAGAGCCGATAACGCCTCTCCGAAGCCCACCTGTCGGCACTAGCCAGCCGCTCCGCACCACCGTCGCCACCCCCTCAGGAACCCCCTGAGGGGCCGTTCCTGGGGCCTCACCAGGAACACCCATGCTCGACAATTCCCTTTACCTCGGCGCGTCCGGGATCGCCCTTGCGCGCGACGGCGCCCGCGATGCTCTTGGCCTACTCCCGCACCGCGCATCGCTGTTCACCTCACATCTTCCGGTTCTCAACGCGCCGACCTCAACCGGCTCCTACCTCGCCACCTTCGGCTCCAACTTCCAGTTGGAACGCTCATTCGAGGCCGTGCAGCTGATCCTGGCCAACTACGGAACAGTGGCCGTCACCCTGACCGGCGTTTGCGCGGCGCCTTCCTCGGCCGTTGCCGACACCGTGACACCTGTCGGGCCAACCGGAACGGCCTCGCCCTGGACCGCGGTGACCTTCTCCGGTTCAACGACCCCGACCATTCCAGCCGGCGTCTTCGGACGGCCCGCGCTGCTGCTGTCAGACGTGATGCCGATCGAGAGCGTGACGCGCACGGACGGCTCGTCGTTCTTTGCCCTCTTCACACGTTGCGGCTGCCCCGCTTCCGGCTGGACCGTGCCTGGCCTGTCGGCGGCGGCATTGCCTCTCTTCAACGCGGCGGCGGGCGGCAGGACACTTTCCGGCTCGGCGTGCGCCGGAGACGCGGCGAGCGCCAACCAAACGAACCTCACTGCGGCGAACACGGTCACAAACGGCCCTAACGGTTATGTCGTCGGCGTGCGGTTCCTGAGCCCGCAGCGGGTCATAACCCTGGCCTCGTTCGGAGACAGCCTGACGCAAGGGCTGCTGACCGGCAGCGGCTTCAACGGCTACGGACGGATCGCCGCGCAGGCCCTGTCGAACACCACCAAGAACAGCACGGTCGGCGTTTCGTTCGTCGACGGTGGGTGGAGCGGCGAGCCGGTCACAAGCATCTGCAACAGGGCAAACGACCTGTTCGCTGCCGGCATCGTGCCGGACATCGTGACGGTCCCGATCGACAGCCCGAACGACTACATCCTGAGCCCAACTGGATCAGGGCGTCTCGTCCAGGCGGCCCAGATTTATGCCTTGGCCGACAAGTTCATGAACGCTGGCGCGACCGTCGTCCTGCTCACCTCACTGCCCTACATGAGCAGCGGAGCCGACATCTTCGGTGCTCAACGGGCTGTGTCGAGTGCCGTTGTGCGTGCTCTGGCTCGACGGGGTGCTGTCGTGTTCGACCCGACGACGCTGGTATGCGGCTACACGCCGACACCGACGATGCCCGCGGTGACCCCGGCGGGCTACCTCGCGTCGGACGGAGCGCACATCAACGAAGCTGCTCACAAGATGCTCGGCGCAGCGCTGGCCGGGCTCCTAAGCCCGGCCGTGAACTGACGGCCCTGCCGACGACCCCTGGGCAAAGGCCCTTCGGGACCGTTTGATTTAGCTCTCAACTGTTGAAATTGCCGCGGGGCCGCCTTGTGCGGCCTTTCGCGTATCGGAGATCCCATATGCTCGACCAGCCAGCCCCAGCGGCGGTTCTGAGATCGACGGCACCTCACACGAAGAGAAGGCCATCCATAACACCACAGGCAGCAAGTGCCCTTTGCCCGTCCGCTGGCCGGTTGGACCCCACCGGGCTCCGGCTGGCCATCCTCGATATTCTACTGGAGCCGAGGGTGAAGGACCGGACGCTGACGCGGGCCATCGAACGGCTTTGGCGGGAGGACCCGGAAGAGGTCACAGAGGCCTTTGACGAGATCATGCTGAGCCGCATGGAGGACGGCCGGCAGAGTAATGAGGCCGGCCGCCACGGGCTGCGCGCGGAGAGGATGCGGGAGCTACGCCGCCCATTCCCTCGGGTCACCCGAATGGGCCTGCCCGTCGCGGAGGTCGCGGAGCGTGCCGGGCTGTCGCGGGAGACCACGGCTAGGTTGCTTGAGGCCAATGGCTACCTGGAGACCAGCCCGTTCGGGGGCCGTCAAAGCCGCCGGCTGGTCAGCCTAGCGGTGCGCGAAGCCGGGCACGGCCACAACGCCGACCCCAGCGACAAGCGAAGCCTCCGACTGGACGGCGGGGCCAAGGCGGCGCCATTTCCGGTCTTCTACGAGGAGCACGCCGCGGACATCATCTGGACGCTCGGCTGGGACACCATCATGGGCCGGTGCGCCAGCGAGACCAGCAAGAAGCTGCGATCGGCCTGGCTGCTGAAGGATCACGCATATCTGCCGGATGAAGAGATCGGACGGCTGGCCGGCTACAGCCGAGACGGAGTCATTCGGGCCCGGAAGCGGCTGCGGGGTCAGTTGGCGCTCAGAGATCTCGCCGCTTGACCGGAAAAGTCTACTCGTAAGTTATATAGAGGAAGGGCGAGGTTTCGGGGCTTTGCCTACCACCGACCATCGCTGATCGTCACGCTGACGATGCAGTCCTGGAGCATTGCATAGGCCTTCGGAAGGTCGATCAGGTCGCCGGTCCAGGAGTGACCGGTGACGGCGACCGTCACAGAATGGGCGGTGAGAAGCCGCCTCTCAAAGACGGAGAACGCCGGACCCGTTGGCAGGCGGAAGTCGAATACCGGGCCGATGCCGGAGGCCGGACCGCTCCACCGCTGCTCATCCACACCGTGATCGAACGTAACGGCGATCTGTGCCGGCACGTTGTAGGTGAACGCCGCAGCGGGATCGAGGAAGCGGAGGGCGTAGTGATCTTTTGTCGTGTCCTTCCTCAAAGAGAAACTGACCGGCCTTCCCGGCCAAGCCGCCGTCATGATGCAAATGCCGTGTCCACTTCCGTCTTCGTTGTCGTGTTCGATGGTCCAGTGGGTAGATGCTGCGGTAGATCGATCATCGAAAGTGCGAACCGGCTGAGCCAGGCCGAGCGGCACGGCGCCAGCCCATACGACCAGTCCCAACAGCACAGCCCGGCACATCTGCCCCTCGTTCCTTAGTTCTTGGATACGAGCATATTACGGCCTGTCCGCCGGCTGACCTCGCGGCGGGAGCACTCTACCTGTTCAGCTTCCCCGGCGGGCTCGTTCATGCCTCCCTGCCGGTTCCGGCTCTGCTGGGATCGCAGGGGGTCGGATGAAGGTCTCGCCGGGGTCACTGAACACTCAGCTGAACGCTCCCCCGCGCCGACGCCCTCCACCGCAGCCGCCTTCAGTTCGTCTCAGACAAGCCGGTCGGGCCTTCTAGCGGCCTTTTAGGAGTCATCGTGGAACTATGGAGTTACCGCCTGGCTGGCGACCTTCGGGTTAGTCAGCGTGGGGGTCGCGGGTGCCAGCGGTGCGGCTTGAACCGGTGCCATGGCGACGTGAACCTCACTCGGATATGTGTAATTGGCACCCGAAGCCGCATCCACTACCGCACCGACCCCACCGCCTAGAATGATGTTCCCGAACGTTGCGCCGCCAAAGGAGGGCGATTTAGAGATGACGGCGGTCTGGTAACCCGGCTTATCACAGGTGACCACCATGTCGTTCTTGCTCTTGCTGACCTGAACGCTACCTGGCGTCATGGGAACTGCCCCCAGCGTCTCATCCTGCCGCGACAGCTTACAGGATGCGCCTGGCGGATCGGTGCTGACCGTAACGCTCTGGTTCGAGCCGTTGACGATCGTCGCACAGCCGGACAGCAGCAACGGCACAGCAACCAGTGATGATAGACGCATCGGCTAAGGCTCCGGGGACGACAGAGCCGTATTCTGGCCAGAAGCATTGTTACGAAATTGTAAACCGTAATAGAATTGGCCACTTGAGTGGCGTGAAGGATGATAGCATGACCGATCATCTCAGCCGCTGCCGTGATGCCCTGGAGGCCGCCGGGATCGAGGTAAACGAGGTCCGCCCGTTGCCTACGGGGCTTGGCCAGCAGCTCCGGTGCGCCGGTGGCCTCGTAGTAGTGGTCTATAACTCTGGTGCGGTGGTGGCTCAGGGCAGAGACGTGGCAAGAGTCAAGTCCATCCTGGCCGCGATCCCCGCCATGCCGAAGCCAGCTAAGGCCAGCAAGCCGGCGTCAGTCGCAGCGGCGGTCTCCGGCGTCCCGGCGCCTGAGGCACTCGGCCCGGTTCAATCGAGGCTGCCGCCGGGGTGGACCACTGAGAAGTGGGATGGCGTAACCCCGCCTTGGTGATGATATTCGCCGCGGACCCACATGAGGGGCAGAACGTGAGGGGGATCGTGAGGGGTAGGCTGTGGAATGACTTCCTATAAAGCATTGTTAGTGCTATGCTTTTCAGCTTCTAACAAGCGTGGCGGACAGAGTGGGATTCGAACCCACGGTACGCTTTCACGCACACACGCTTTCCAAGCGTGCGCCTTAAACCGCTCGGCCATCTGTCCAACCGGTCGGATCGACGTCCCGGCGCGACGGACCATATCAAAGCGGCACCGCGAGGCAAGGGCGTGGGCCGCGTCGCCGTCCCGAGAGCCCCGCCTCACCCCTCCATCTTCAACGCCGCCAGGAAGGCCGTCTGCGGGATCTCCACCCGCCCGAACTGGCGCATCCGCTTCTTGCCCTCCTTCTGCTTGTCCAGCAGCTTGCGCTTGCGGCTGATGTCGCCGCCATAGCACTTGGCGGTCACGTCCTTGCTCAGCGCGCCGATCGTCTCGCGCGCGATCACCCGGCTGCCGATCGCCGCCTGCACCGCGATCTTGAACAGCTGGCGCGGGATCAGCTCCTTCAGCTTGGCGCAGATCGACCGTCCCCGCGCCTCCGCCGCCGACCGGTGCGCCACGAAGCTCAGCGCGTCCACCGGCTCCTGGTTGACCAGGATCGAGATCCGCACCAGGTCGCTCTCCTCGTAGCCGTCCATCTGGTAGTCGAAGCTGGCATAGCCCCGGCTCACCGACTTCAGCCGGTCGTAGAAGTCGAACACCACCTCGTTCAGCGGCAGCCGATACACCGCCATCGCCCGCCCGCCCACGTAGGTGAGGTCCGCCTGCTGCCCCCGCCGCTCGCTGCACAGCGTCAGGATCGAGCCCAGGTAGTCGTCCGGCACCATGATCGTGGCCCGGATCCACGGCTCCTCGATCCGCGCGATCTGCACGCTGTCCGGCATGTCGGACGGGTTGTGCAGCTCCTCCATCCGCCCGTCCGTGCGGTGGAGGCGGTACACCACCGACGGCGCCGTCGCGATCAGGTTGAGGTCGAACTCCCGGCTCAGCCGCTCCTGCACGATCTCCAGGTGCAGCAGCCCCAGGAACCCGCACCGGAACCCGAACCCCAGCGCCGCCGACGTTTCCGCCTCGAAATGGAAGCTGGCGTCGTTCAGCCGCAGCCGCCCCAGGCTCTCCCGCAGCTTCTCGAAGTCGTCCGCGTCGATCGGGAACAGCCCGCACCACACCACCGGCACCGACGGCTTGAACCCCGGCAGCGCCGCCGCCGCCGGCCGCCGGTCCTCGGTGATGGTGTCGCCGACGTTGCAGTCCGCCACCGTCTTCATCGCCGCCGTGATGTAGCCCATCTCGCCAGGCCCGAGCGCCTCCACCGGCTTCATCGCCGGCCCGAACACCCCCACCTGCTCGACGACGTGCACGCTCCCCTTGGCCATCATGCGGATCTTCGCCCCCCGCCGCAGCCGCCCGTCCTTGATCCGCACCAGGATCACCACGCCGAGGTAGGCGTCGTACCAGCTGTCCACCAGCAGCGCCTTCAGCGGCGCCTCCACGTCCCCAGTGGGCGGCGGCAGCCGGGTCACCAGCGCCTCCAGCACGCCCCCGATGTTGAGCCCGGTCTTGGCCGCGATCTCCACCGCGGCGTCGGCCGGGATGCCGACCACGTCCTCGATCTGCTGGCGCACCCGGTCCGGCTCCGCCGCCGGCAGGTCCACCTTGTTCAGGATCGGCACGATCTCGTGGTTCGCATCCAGCGCCTGGTACACGTTGGCCAGCGTCTGCGCCTCCACCCCCTGGCTCGCATCCACCACCAGCAGCGACCCCTCGCAGGCGGCCAGCGATCGGCTCACCTCGTAGGCGAAGTCGACGTGCCCCGGCGTGTCCATCAGGTTCAGCACGTAGGTCTGCCCGTCCTTCGCCGGGTAGATCAGCCGCACCGTCTGCGCCTTGATGGTGATGCCCCGCTCGCGCTCGATGTCCATGTTGTCGAGCACCTGGTTGGTCATCTCCCGCTCGCTCAGCGCCCCGCAGGCCTGGATCAGCCGGTCCGCCAGCGTGGACTTGCCGTGGTCGATGTGCGCGATGATCGAGAAGTTGCGGATCAACGGGAGCGGCGTGTCGGTCATGCCGCAGAGATAGGCCACCCCGCCCCCAAAGTCAGCACGCC
>CAXUBN010000080.1:0-6470 GCA_964249255.1 uncultured Acetobacteraceae bacterium
CCGGCTTGGCGGCCGCCTTGGCGGCCGCGCGCTGCGCCTCGCGCTCGCGCCAGGCGGCGACCGCGCGCAGCACGCCCAGCATGCGGCGGTTGCCGGTGCGCGGCCGCAGCCGCTCCCACAGCGTGTCGGGGTCGGGGCGGAAGGTGGCGGGGTCGGACAGGAAGGCCATCTCCTCGGCCACCCAGTCATGGCGGCCCTCGCGGTCCAGCCGCTCGCACAACCGCACGTAGACCTCGCGCAGGTGGGTGACGTCGCCGGCGGCGTAGGTGATCTGCGCCGCGGCCAGGGGGCGGCGGCTCCAGTCGCTGAAGCGGTGCGCCTTGTCGATCTGCGCGCCGGTGAGCGAGGACACCAGGCTGTCGTAGCCGACCTGGTCGCCGAAGCCCGCCACCATCGCCGCCACCTGGGTATCGAACAGCGCGGCGGGCAGGCGGCCGAACCGGTAGAGGAAGATCTCCAGGTCCTGCCGGGCGGCGTGGAACACCTTGGTGACGGCCGGGTCGTCGAGCAGGGGCGCCAGGAGCTGCAGGTCGAGCCCGTCCGCCTGCGCGTCGACGATCGCGACCTCGCCCTCGCCGGCCAGCTGCACCACGCAGAGCTCGGGCCAGTAGGTGCGCTCGCGCACGAACTCGGTGTCGATGGTGACGTAGCGCTCGGCGCGGAGCCGTTCGACGACGGCGGCCAGCGCGTCGCTGGCGGTGATCAGGACCGGCTCGGGGAACCGGGCCTTGGATGGGCGTGCCATTCGGGGGTGATTACACGGCGGCGGGAAGCGAGGCCAGGGCTCTGCCCTGGACCCGCCAAGGGCCGCAGGCCCTTGGAACCCGATTCATAGGAGGGGAGTCCAGAGGCAAGCCTCTGGCGGGGTCCAGGGGCAGGGCCCCTGGCCTTCCCTGCCAACCTGTATAAGGAAGCGGCTATGACAAGCCCCACCCTGCACGCCTACCGCACCCATGACTGCGCCGCCCTTCGCGCCGACGATGCGGGCCAGGTGGTCCGGCTGTCCGGCTGGGTGCATGCCAAGCGCGACCATGGCGGGCTGCTGTTCATCGACCTGCGCGACCATCGCGGCATCACCCAGATCGTGTTCCCGGCCGGCTCGGCGCTGCTGGAGCAGGTGGAGCGGGTGCGGGTCGAGAGCGTGCTGACGGTCACGGGCGGGGTGGTGCTGCGGGATGCCGCCACCGTGAACCCGAGGCTGCCGACCGGGGCCGTCGAGGTCCGGGCGGAGGAGATGGCGGTGCAATCGGCCGCCGCGGTGCTGCCGATGCAGGTGGCGGGGCACGAGACCTACGGCGACGAGCTGCGGCTGCGCTACCGCTACCTCGACCTGCGGCGCGAGCGCGTGCACCGGAACATGATGCTGCGCTCGGTCGTGATCGCGTCGCTGCGGCGGCGCATGGTGGACCAGGGATTCACCGAGTTCCAGACGCCGATCCTGACCGCCTCCAGCCCGGAGGGCGCGCGCGACTTCCTGGTGCCGGCGCGCCTGCACCCGGGCAAGTTCTATGCGCTGCCGCAGGCGCCGCAGCAGTTCAAGCAGCTGCTGATGGTGGCGGGGTTCGACCGCTACTTCCAGATCGCGCCCTGCTTCCGCGACGAGGCGGCGCGCGCCGACCGCTCGCCGGGCGAGTTCTACCAGCTCGACTTCGAGATGAGCTTCGTGACGCAGGAGGACGTGTTCGCGACGCTGGAGCCGGTGATGGCGGGCGTGTTCGACGAGTTCGGCGGCGGCCGGACGGTGGATGCGCCGCCGTTCCGGCGCATCCCGTACGATGTCGCGCTGGCCGAGTACGGCTCCGACAAGCCGGACCTGCGCAACCCGCTGCGCATCGCCGACGTGACGCACCGGTTCGCCGGCTCGGGCTTCGGGCTGTTCGCGAAGATCGTGGCCGCCGGCGGGCACGTGCGCGCGATCCCCGCACCCGGCGCCGGCGGGCGGCCGCGCTCGTTCTTCGACAGGCTGAACAACTGGGCGCGCGACGAGAAGCAGGGCGGCCTCGGCTACATCACCTTCGAGCGGGAGGGCGACGGGATCGCCGCGCGGGGCCCGATCGCGAAGAACCTGGATGCCGACCGGGCGGAGGGCATCCGCGCCGATTGCGGGCTCGGTGACGGGGACGCGGTGTTCTTCGTGGCCGGTGCCCGCGACGGGCTGAAGGGCGCGGAGACGGTGCGGTTCTCCGGCCTGGTGCGTACCCGCATCGCCACCGAGCTCGAGCTGATCGAGGCGGATGCGTTCCGGTTCTGCTGGGTGGTGGACTTCCCGATGTACGAGCTGAACGAGGACACCGGGCAGGTCGACTTCAGCCACAACCCGTTCTCGATGCCCCAGGGCGGGCTGGAGGCGCTGGACACGCAGGACCCGCTGTCGATCAAGGCGTATCAGTACGACATCGTGTGCAACGGCATCGAGCTATCGTCGGGGGCGATCCGCAACCACCGGCCCGAGGTGATGATCCGCGCCTTCGCGATCGCCGGGTATCCGGAGGGCGAGGTGGAGGCGCGGTTCGGCGGCATGCTGAGCGCGTTCCGCTACGGGGCGCCGCCGCACGGCGGGTCGGCGCCGGGGATCGACCGCATCGTGATGCTGCTGGCGGACGAGCCCAGCATCCGCGAGGTGATCCTGTTCCCGCTGAACCAGGGCGGCGAGGATCCGATGATGGGCGCCCCCGCCCCGGTGCCGGAGGCGCGGCTGCGCGAGCTGTCGCTGCGCATCGCACCGCCGCCCGACAAGCCGCTGCCGGGGGCCACGGCGCCGGTGGTGCCGGAGACCAAGCTGGATTAGCCCGCCAGGATGTCCGCCGACGGGATGACGTGGTGGTCGGTGAGGTGACTGCTCATGATAAAAGGCGAAGCGCCGTGGTTATCGACGGCACCCTCGATCGCCTCGGAGGTCACATCGGGGCCAGCGCCACCAAGACACTTTTTACCCGCGCGAGGATTTGTGTAGGTCGTCGTCTTTCCCGCGGTATGGCCCTTCAGATTTTTTGCTGGGCTGAACTCCCAATCTTAGAACCGGCTGTCAGGCCTTGCTGCTGTCGATCAGCATTGCGACATCCCCCGCCAGCAGCTGGTCCAAGGCGAAGGGGCATGCCTCGGGTAGCGTGGCCTGACCCCCGGCGTCGGTCAGCAGCGATCGTGCCCGCCGGATCGCCCTGCCGTACAATACCTCCACGTCGATCCGCTGCCGCATGGACGGGGTGAAACGCTGCGCCGCACCGTCGAGGAACGTCCCGGTCTCCTCACGCCAGTGCGCCGCCGCCTGGGCATCCGGCACGGCATGGAGCTTGAGCAGGGGCACCATGGCCTGCAGCAGCAGGCTCTGGCAGGTACGCAGCTCCGACAGCCCCACGTCGCGCACCTCCTCGATCACGTTGAGCCAGTCCACAGTCTCGTTGAGGCGCTCGCCGGCGGCCATGCGGTCGAGCAGGGCGGCCTGCTGCTCGGCCCAGGCGAGGGCGTCGCGCTCGTACAGCCCGCTCATGCCGGCTTGCCGCCGACCATGACCCGCGGCGGAGGCCCGGAAGGGGTTTCACCGGCGAGGTGAGTGCCGATGGCCGAGTTCATGACGTAGCGCACCAGCCCCTCCGCACGATCGCACCCCCGGTCGGATGGTCACTCCATAGCACGCCCCATGTGACCGGGCACCTATGGACAGGGTGGCCCGGCGCCGGCAGATGCTAGGCTGGAAGCCCAGCCGGAGCCCTCGCCCCATGCAGCCATCCTGCCCATCGGCATGCCGTGCGACGCGCAAGGCTGCTGCACTGCTGACGGTCGTCCTGACCGCGACCACGGCCCATGCCACGCCTGCCCCGCTTCCAGGCCATCCAGATCCCAATCGGAACAACGGCTCGGCCGCGCTGGCGCCGCACAAGGCGGTGTACGAACTCACGCTGGAGTCCACCCATGGCGGCGGGACCGTGGCGGCGTCGGGCAGCATGAGCTTCCAGGTGACCGACACCTGCACCGGCTGGGCCAGCCAGCAGCAGCTGCGGCTGCAGCTGGTCACCCGCGAGGGGCAGGCCAGCGACATGGTGTCCGACTACGCCACGCTGGAAAGCAAGGACGGGCGGCACCTCACCTTCGATATGCAGGAGCGCGACAATGGCAGCGTCACGCAGCAGGTGCGCGGCGAGGCCAGCCTGGATGCCGCCGGCGACGGCGAGATCCGCTTCACCCTGCCCAAGCGGTCCACCATGGCGCTGCCGCGCGGCACCCTGTTCCCGATGGCGCACACGGCCGCGATCATCGCCGCCGCCCGCGCCGGGGCCCGCAGCATCGACCCGGTGCTGTTCGACGGCACCAGCGCGGACGGACCGACCGACAGCTACGTCACCATCCTGAACTGGCAGGCGCCCCCGTCGCAGTCCGACTATCCATCGCTGGCGGCGCAGGGCTCCGGGCGGGTGCACGTGTCGTTCTTCTCGCGCACCGCGACGGCGATCACGCCCGACTACGAGATCGGCATGCGCTACTTCGAGGGCGGCGTGTCCGACCGGCTCGACATGGATTTCGGGGACTTCACCATGCGGGGCCGGCTGACCGGCTTCACGCCCGGCAGACGGCCGGACCGCTGCTAGCATGAGCGAGCTCGCCGCCACCGCGGATCCGTCGCCCACCCAATCCTCCGTCGCCGGCGGCGGCCTCGCGCACGCCCTGCGGGGGCGGCACGTGGCGATGATCTCGCTGGGCGGCGTGATCGGGGCGGGGCTGTTCGTGGGCAGCTCGGCCGCGATCAGCGGCGCCGGGCCGGGCGTGCTGCTGAGCTACGTGCTGGCGGGCACGGTGGCGCTGCTGGTGATGCGCATGCTGGGCGAGATGGCGATCGAGGCGCCGGGGGCTGGCTCCTTCATCGGCCATGTCCGCCGCGGCCTGGGCGGGCGTGCTGCGTTCCTGGCCGGCTGGATCTACTGGCTGTTCTGGGCGGTGGTGGTGGCGGCCGAGGCGATCGGCGGCTCGGCCATCCTGCAGCCCTGGATCCCGCTGCCGCGCACCGTGCTGGACCTGCTGCTGGTGGCGGCGATGAGCGCCACCAACCTCGTTTCGGTGCGCAGCTACGGCGAGTTCGAGTTCTGGTTCTCCGGCATCAAGGTGCTGGCGATCGCGCTGTTCTGCGGCTTGTGCCTGCTGGCGCTCGGCGGCGCGTTCGGGCCGGGCCGGGCCGACGTCACGGCGCTGTGGTCCGGCGGCGGCTTCCTGCCGCATGGCGTCGGGGCGGTGCTGGCGATCATTCCCACCATCGTGTTCCAGTACACCGGCAGCGAGATCGCCACCGTGGCGGCGGCGGAGTCGGACGATCCCGGCCGCAACGTGGCGCACGCCACCAACACGGTCGCGCTGCGGGTGCTGTTGTTCTACGTGAGCTCGATCGTGCTGATCCTGTGCGTGGTGCCGTGGCGGGCGCTGGTGCCGGGGCATTCGCCGTTCGTGGCCGCGATGGACCGGCTCGGCATCCCAGGGGCTGCCACCGTGATGGCGCTGGTGGTGCTGGTGGCGGTGCTGTCCTGCCTGAACTCGGCGCTCTACGTGACCTCGCGGGTGATGCGCGAGATGGCGGCGCACGGCGACGCGCCGGCCTGGCTGGTGCGGACCGGGGCCGGCGACGTGCCGCGGCGGGCGATCCTGGCCGGCACGGCGGTGGGGGCCGCGGTCGCGATCCTGTCCACGATCTCGCCGGACGCCGTGTTCGCGTTCCTGTTGAACGCGTCCGGCGCGCTGATCCTGCTGGCCTACCTTCTCATCGCGCTGGCGCAGATCAGGCTGCGGAATGCCGCCGAGCGCTGCGGCCGGCGGCCCGCCTTCGCCATGTGGCTGTTCCCGTACGCGTCCTGGGCCACGGTCGCGGTGATCGGGGCGGTACTGGCGGCGATGGCGGCCGGGCCGGCCACGCGGCCGCAGATCGAACTCGGCAGCGCCACGGTCGTCCTTGTGCTTTTGTGCCACGAGATCCGCCGGAGATACGCGCCATGAGCGACACCCCGACACCCGCCCACGACTGGCTGCGGCCGCGGCTGGAGCAGCTCCTCGCGGAGGCCGAGGGGGCGGGGATCGACCGCACGGTCGCGGTCGCGGTGCTGACCGACCTCGTCACCGGCGCCGGCTTCAACCCGGCGCACCTGGCCGGCGACGTGGACGCCTGACCGGGTCCATGCCGTCCAAGCCCGGTCTCCGCGGGTCAGCCCGACCGACGCCGTCCGGCGGCGTCCGGCCTCGCCTCGGCACCCGCGGCCAGGTGCTGCGGCGCGTGCTGCTGGCAGGATTAATCGGCCTGTCGCTGCTGCTGCTGGACCGCGCCGGGCTGCTGGAGCGGTGGCTGGGGGACGGGGCGCCGCGCGGCCTGAACTGGAACAATGACTACCAGGTGGTGGAGTATCTCCGGCCGCTGGTGGTGCGGCGCGGCCTGACCGCCGACTCCAGGGACTGCCTGCTGTTCATCATCAACGGCAACGACCCGCCGGACGCGAGCC
>CAXUBN010000080.1:6480-7154 GCA_964249255.1 uncultured Acetobacteraceae bacterium
GCGGCGCCCGGCGGCGCCTGAGCACGCTGAGCCAGGGGATCCGGCGCGTGCTGCTGGCGTCGCTGGTCGGGCTGTCGCTGCTGCTGCTCGACCGCAGCGGCGTGCTGGAGCAGTGGCTGGGACGCGGGCAGGCGCGGCTCGACTGGGGCAACGACTACTCGGTGGTGGAGTATCTCCGGCCGCTGGTGGTGCGGCGCGGCCTGACCAGCGACGCCAGGGACTGCCTGCTGTTCATCATCAACGGCAACGACCCGCCGGACGCGAGCCGGTTCGACGTGATGGAGAAGCATTCCGGGTCCTGTCCCGGCACGCGCGGCCAGCTGCCGAAGCTGTTCACGCTCAGGGTCGACCGCATCAACCACCGCCTTGCCACCGATGCCGGCTCGCCCGGCCGGTTCCATCCCCTGCCCTGAACCCCTCTCCCTTGAAGCCCGTGGCCCGTTGATCGCATGACCGCCCCCGCCGACGAGGACACCGGACCACCGCCGGTGCGCCGCGACTTCCTGACGCTGCTGACGCTGGCGACCGCCTCGGTGGGCGGCCTGGCGTTCGCCTGGCCGTTCCTGGACAGCCTGAACGGCGCCGCTGGCGACGACGTCGCCGACATGGCGGTGGAGGTCGACCTGTCGCACCTCCTGCCGGGCCAGCAGATCGTCGTGGTGTGGCGCGGCGAT
>CAXUBN010000080.1:7164-8919 GCA_964249255.1 uncultured Acetobacteraceae bacterium
GTGCTACGGCGCACGCCCGAGGCCCTGCGGCGCCTGCAGGAGCCGGCGCTGCAGGCGCTGCTGCGCGACCCGACCTCGGCGCAGCACCAGCAGCCGGACTACGCGCGCAACTGGCACCGCTCGGCGGTGCCGGAGTTCGCGGTGATGGTGGGGGTGTGCACCCATCTCGGCTGCGTGCCGCGCTTCCGGCCGGTGGCGGACGCCGGGTCCGGGCCGAACGGCGGGGACTGGCCGGGCGGCTACCTGTGCCCGTGCCACGGCTCGCGGTTCGACCTGGCCGGCCGCGTGTTCGGCGGCGCGCCGGCGCTCTACAACCTTCCGGTGCCGCCGTACATCATCGCCGGAAGCAAGCTGCGAATCGGCGACGGGCCGCCGGGCTCGCGGTTCTCGTTCGGCGGCATCGCCCGGATCTGACGGGACGCTCCGACGGGGGCGTCGTCGCGCCGCGCCGCTTGACCGGGCCCGCCGTCCGGACGCAGAACCCGGGGGCCAGACGGCTGGGCGGTCGCTGTCGCGTTCTCGGGCATGTCCCGGGCGTGCGATGGAGGAAAGTCCGGGCTCCACGGAAGAACGGTGCCGGTTAACGACCGGCGGGGGCGACCCCAGGGAAAGTGCCACAGAAAACAAACCGCCCGCACGGCGCGACCATTCCTCCGGATCGGCCACGGCCGACTCGGGACGGGTGCCGCGTTGCGGGCAAGGGCGAAACGGTGCGGCAAGAGCGCACCGCGCGACCGGCAACGGTGGCGGCAGGGCAAACCCCACCGGGAGCAAGACCGAATAGGGACGGCGGATGCTGGGCCACCGGTGGTGGGTCGGCATCGGGGGTTTCTTTCGCCCCGTCGTCCGGGTTGGTCGCGCGAGGCGCGCAGCGATGCGCGTCCCAGAGGAATGACCGTCGCGCGCCGTGCAAGCGGTGCGAACAGAACCCGGCTTACAGGCCGTCTGGCACCCATTCGCGAGTCGTTATTTTGAGACTCTCCGCGGACGGTTTCCGCAAGCCGAACAAAACAAGAACAGTAAAGGTCTGCGCCGTTTCAGTAGCGCATCGTGTGTCCACTGTATTAGACACAGCTCATCGAGCGAAAACGGTGGTTTAGCCAGGTTTTGTCAGCCGTTTTGTTTGACCGCCCATGATACCCCATGATATCCCACGGATGCCCAAAAGCGGGGGATTCTCGGTCCCCAGCCCGGGCATCCGGCGCCCACGAACCCCGTCACCGAGGGTGATGCGGCGGGCTTCAACCAACGGATAGCGCATGCGGGAGGCGGGCACCGATGAGCGTCTTCCTCGGCACGCACCAGAACCGTCTGGACGCCAAGAAGCGCGTGTCGATCCCCGCCGGCTTCCGCACCGTGCTGCGCGCGCGTGCCGCCGACGCGGCTGGCGACGACCCGCTGATGGTGCTGATCCCGTCGGTGAAGCATCCCTGCATCGATGCGTGGCCGATGACGGCGTTCCTGGCCCTGGGGGCACCGCTCAACCGGTTCGACACCTTCAGCGACAGCCAGGACGACATGGCGATCGCGCTCTACGGCGATGCCCAGCCGGTGGACGCCGACAAGGAGGGCCGCATCCTGCTGCCGGACGCGATGACCGCGCATGCCGGCATCGGCGACTCGGTGGCGTTCGTGGGGCTCGGCAACATCTTCCAGATCTGGGAGCCGGCGGCGCTGGCGCGGCGGCGCGACGAGGCGCGCGCCCGGGCCCGCGGCGTCACCCTGCCGGCGGCGCCGGCCACCGTCACCCTTGCC
>CAXUBN010000081.1:0-8775 GCA_964249255.1 uncultured Acetobacteraceae bacterium
CCCCGTCAACGGCACCGGGAACGAGGCCGGCAGCGGCTCGGCCGAGACCAGCACGGCCTCGCCCTCGATCCGGACGGGATAGCGCCGCAGCGGCTGCAGCGCCGGCGGCTCCAGCAGCGCGCCGTCGGTCACCGAGAACATCGCCTTGTGCCACGGGCAGACGATGCGGCCGTCGCAGACCGCGCCGCCGTCCAGGGGCGCCCCGGCGTGCGGGCAGGTGGCGGACAGGGCGTGCACCGCGTCGCCGTCGCGGACGAGGAGGATCTTGGTGCCGTCCACCTCCACCGTGCGGGGCTGGCCCGCCGGGAGGGATCCAAGGGTCGCCACCTGTCGCATCGCCAGCGCTCTCCGGTTGTCGAGGGCCCAACGGACGGGGCGGTGGATCGCGGTGGTGGCGATCCCGCGCGATCGGCTAGGCTGCGCGCCGGAGGCACGGCATGGACACGGCTGGGCGCGGGGCGCGGACCTGGACGGCGGCGGAGTTCCTCGCGGCCGACCAGCACGACCATGGTCCGGCGTGGCGCTACGAGCTGGTCGACGGCCGGATCGTCGCGCACGCGGCCCCGGCGCCCGACCACGGCGCCATCGTCTCCGGCCTGGTCATCGCCCTGGGGACCCGCCTCCGCAGCAACCCTGATCATTGCCGGCCCGAGGTCGGCAGCGGCGCGGTGCCGCGGCGACAGCAGCGCCCGACCGCCCGAATCCCCGACGTCACGGTCCGCTGCGGCGAGCTGCCGCGGGTGGTGTTCGAGGTCGTCTCGCCGTCCGAGCTTCGGGCGTGGCGCCATCGCGACCGCAAGCGCCGCGACCTGCAGGAGGTCGAGGGCGTCGCCGAGATCGTCGAGCTCTGCCAGGACGAGATGGCCGCGCACCTGTATCGCCGGGAGGTGGACGGCACGTGGTCCTTCACCGCCGTCGGCGGCGGCACCGCGGCGATCACCCTGCGCAGCGTCGCCCTGGAAGTCCCGCTGGTTGAGATCTACGAGTTCGCCCTGCCGGCCGGCGACGCGTAGGGGCTGTCTCGACCCCGGGGCCATTCGGAGACGGCGCCCGGATCGCCGTCGTTCCTACGCGGCGGGTCCCGTTCGCCGCCGCCCGCCGCGATGATCGCGTCCATGCGCGCGGCGATCAGCTCGGCCAGCGACAGGTCCTTGAGCCCTGTCGCGCCGCCACGGCGTGGTCAGCACGCGCGCCTCGTGGACGGGCGCATGGGCCGCCCGGGTGCCCCGTCATGACGGGCGTGCGCGCATGATCTCCTCGACCTCGGCGCGATGCGCGTTTCCCCACGCGCACAGCGGCATGAGCGCCCGCACCAGCGTCATGCCGAACGGGGTCATGGTGTAGTCCACCATCGGCGGCACCCGCTGGTGGTCGTGGCGGATCAGCACACCCGCCGCGGCCAGCTCGCGCAACTGCTGGATCAACACCTTCTCGCTGATGCCCGCCACCAGCCGCCTCAGGTCCCCGAACCGTTTCGGACCCGGGCTGAGATGGTAGAGGATCAGCGGCTTCCATTTTCCGCCCATCACGGCCAGCGCGGCATCGAGGCCGCACACGGGTTCTGCGGTCATAATGGTTCCGTTCGATACTTACCTTCAGGTAGGTTCTACCGTGGACGGCAGTGCCGGTCCATATCGCGTCCGTCAACGGATGGAGACGAGGATGGGCAGGCTCGACGGCAAGATCGCGGTCATCACCGGCGCCAACAGCGGCATCGGCCTGGCAAGCGCGAGGCGTTTCGTACGCGAGGGCGCCCGCGTGTTCATGACCGGGCGTCGCCAGGCCGAACTCGACAGGGCGGTGGCCGAGGTGGGACACGGAGCGCGCGGGGTCCGCGGGGATGTCGGGAACCTGGACGATCTCGATCGGCTGTTCGACGTCGTTCGCGAGGAGGCCGGGCGGATCGACGTGCTGTTCGCCAACGCCGGCGGCGGGGCGTTCATGCCGTTGCCGGAGATCACGGAGGAGCACTACGACCGCATCTTCGCCACCAACGTCAAGGGAACGCTGTTCACCGTGCGCAAGGCGTTGCCGCTGCTGCGCGACGGGGCGTCGGTGATCCTGACCGGCTCGACGGCCGGCGCCACGGGAGGACCGTCGTTCAGCGTGTACGGTGCCAGCAAGGCGGCGATCCGCAACTTCGCGCGGAGCTGGGTCCTGGACCTGGCACCACGGCGCATCCGCGTGAACGTCCTGTCCCCGGGTGCGACGTCCACGCCGGGCCTGCATGGGCTCACCGCCACCGATGAGCAGAACCGCGCCTTCGTCGCTGCCCTGGAGGCGGCGACGCCACTCGGCCGGATGGGTGATCCCGACGAGATCGCCGGGGCCGCCCTGTTCCTGGCGTCGGACGACAGCAGCTTCGTCACCGGCAGCGAGCTGTTCGCCGATGGTGGCTCGGCCCAGGTTTGATCCCGGCCGCCGTCATCCCGGTGCGGCGGGAGGCTGTCCCAGGGCCGACCAGTCCCGGTCGCCGCCGCCTGCCGCGATGATGGCGTCCATGCGCGACGCGATCAGCTCGGCCAGCGGCAGCGGCTGGCCCGCACCGGCGGCGAGGGCCAGGCCGACGTCCTTGCGGCCGAGCCGCATGGGGAAGCCGGCCGGCTCGAACCGTTGCTCGGCGATCATCGGGCCGTAGCTGCGGATCAGGCGGTTGCCGAAGTCGGTGGCGAGCAGCAGCTCGACCATCCGCGCCGGTGCCACGCCATGCGCACCGGCGATGCGGACCTGCTCGCTCAGCATCTCGATGATCGCGGTGATGCCGAAGTTGGCGGCGATCTTGGCGGCGGCCGCCATCACCGGACGGTCGCCCACGCGGAACGTGCCCGAGCCGATCGCGTCGAATAGCGGCTGCGCCGCGTCGAGGTCGGCGGACGCGCCGGCCGCGATCACGGACAGCCTGCCCGCGGCGCTCACGTCGGGGCGGCCGAGCACCTGAGCCGACACGAACCGCTGGCCGGCCCGCGCATGGGCCTCCGCCAGCCGTTCGGTCAGCGCGACGCTGACGGTGCTGCACGAGACGTGAAGGATGCCGTCGCCCGCCGACAGGATGCCGGCCTCGCCGAACGCCACCGCCTCCACCGCGTCGTCGTTCGCCAGCATCGTCATGACGATGCCCGTGCGCGCCGCGGCCGCGGGACTGGCCGCGACGGATGCGCCGCGCCGCTCGAACGGTGCTGTCTTGCCGGTGTCGCGGTTCCAGACGGCGACGCGATGCCCGGCCTCGATCAACTGCCCGGCCATGCCGGAGCCCATCTGGCCCAGACCCAGAAACCCGACGTCCATGGTGATCTCCCTGTTCATGCCTGCCCGAATCATGGTGACCGGAGCTGTCCGCCGTCGATCGGGAGGGCGACCCCGGTGATATGGGAGGAGACCGGCGACAGCAGCACGGTCGCCATGCGGCCAAGCTCGGCCGGCTTGCCCATGCGCCGGCCCGCCCTATCCAGGGAGGCCCGCAGGCCGGCGAACTTGGCCTCCGATCGGCCGGAGATCAGCACGTCTGCACCTTCCTCGAGCAGCGTGCACGCGGTTGCGAGGCCAAGGCCGTCGGTCCCGCCCGTGACGATGAACGCCTTGCCGGCAAGCTCCAGGCCCATGGTTCATCCCTGTTCCACGATGGGCGTCCGGTGTCGGACGGTGCCCTCGGCCTTGATGCATGCCGATGCGGCGTAGAATGGTGATGGCGGCTGCCGCCTTCCGAAGGGAATTATATGTGTTAGACCACAAGCTCTAAATCTGGTCTGAGGTCACTCCTCCGGTTTTGGCTTGGCGGGCGCCTTGGTCGGTGTCGGCTTGGCCGACAGAAGCTGGCGCAGCACGTCGTCCAAGGGAGTGGCCTCTTCGTCGTGTTCGGATAGGTCGGGTTTTGGAGCGTCGTTCACGATGACTCATCCCTTAAATTAGGATGCTTTGCATTTTCGCCATCCATACGCGCAGACCGCTTTCGGTCAGCCGACCGACGAGCCTGCTTGGTTTCACGAGCTTGAGCTTGAGCGCGAGCGGATCGACCTTGATTTGGAATTAGAGGCTGCAGACTAGAATACTCTTGCGCTAGTTCACGCGAAATATCTCCGATAATAGGAAACAGTTCCCGATTTATCCGACTAGCGACATCCATAATTTCGTCAGCCAATAACAGTAACTGATCTGTATTTATCTTTTCCATTCTAGTAATAATCCGCCGCCTAGTTTTTCTGTAGTGCTGCATGTGACCGTCGCCCACAGCCAACCAACTAGAGTGTACTATCTCGTTTCTGGCAGATCGCACCCTCGTAAGTTCCGGCAGTATTTCATTCCACAGGTCAAGCCATTCTTGATGGCGGGATTCATATAGCAGAGCATAAATCATCTCTATACGAGCAAGCGAAGAAAGTTCGCTCGTAACAATGACGCTTCCTCTGTATCTTAGGTTGAGTACTTCCGCTATGAAATAGGATAAAGAGTCTTCAATGAATGTCCAATTGTGCGTTACATAGCCAATTGCTGCAGCAAAGTCAGGCCTGATCTGAGGAAATAGCAGCGGGTCATTGTTAAGAGCCTTTGGGTATTGCTCCAGTTCTATGACAAACTTTATTTTACTTTTTTCCATTTTAGGAATGCCGTTGCTTGTCTTCTAAGCTCTCGCCTACCCACCAATCTGCCGACAGGTAAGGCGTTTGTCCCCAGCCTGAGTAAGTGCGGTGTTCATGCGAGCTAGATCGTCAATTCCGAAGGCCACGCGGTTGTTATAGCGGAAGTCATACTCCGCTAGGTAGCGGTGCAGGTGGTGCTCGCCGCAGTGCTGGTAGATGCTCTTGAAGCCGCGCTTGAAGATGGAGAAGAAGCCCTCGACCGTATTCGTGTGGGCGTCGCCACGACCATACTTGCCGGGCGAATGGACCACTGACAGGTGCTCGGCGAAGGACTTGCTCATGTTGGCGTAGATGCCAGACTCGTCAGTCATCAGGCGGCTCTCGCGGGCGATGTTTGCCTTCACGATCGGCTGGACGCTCGCCTTGGTCGCCTTGTCCACATGGAACGAGCGGACTTTGCCGCCGCGCTCAACGAGGCTGACCACGGCGCGCTTGCGGGCATAGCCGCGACGGACCTCCGTGCCAACCTTGCGGCCAATGTAGGTCTCGTCGGCCTCGACAACCTTGCCGGAGCCGCCCGTCGGGCCAAAGGTGCCGGTGCGCATGGCCTCGCGGATGCGGTGCGTCATAAACCAGCTTGTCTTGTAGGTCACGTCCAAGGTGCGATGGAGTTGGTGAGACGACATGCCCTTCTTGGACGAGCAAAGCAGGTAGGCGGCAAGGAGCCACTTATGCAACGGGATATGGCTGGCCTCGAACACCGTGCCGACCTTGACCGTGAAGTCCTTGCGGCACTCGCGGGTCGCACAGCGATACTTGCCGAGGCGCTTCGTCGCATATGCCTTATCCATCGTGCCGCAGTGCGGGCAGACCGGGCCAGTCGGCCAGCGCAGCGCCTCAAGGTAGAGGCGGGCAGCCTCCTCGTCGGTGAAGTGCGGAGCGGAAAGCTTGGACATGACGGCGTGCCTCGTTTGGTAGGTAGACCCTACCGGCTGGGGTTTGTGGCGTCAAGTATATAGTTTCCCTTCCAAAACCCAACCCAAGGGGAGATGGTCAGGGCAGCAGGTGTTCCATTGGGACGCGGAGCGCCTTGGCGATGGCCTGGAGCGCCGCGGCGCTGCCCGGCTTCTTGCCGCCCTCGATCTCCGCCAGGTAGCTGGTGCTGACCGTCGCGGCGCGCGCCAAGGCCCTTTGCGTCAGGCCGATGCGTTCACGCCAGATGACGATGGGGGACACGTCGTCCAGCGCCATCCGGCACGTTTCCGCTGCGGTGTAGGACAGCCGGCGTGCCTCCTCCTCGCCGATGGCGGCGCGCCACGCGGCAGACCGGTCTATCGCGGCAAGGTCCCTTGCGTCCTCCAGGCGCTCGATCAGTGCCTCGTAATCGGTTCGGGTCAGCGTCACGGTTGCCTCGGTCTCCTGGACCGGGACGATGATGTTCATTCGTAGATGTCCCTCCTGTGCCCGATGGCGATCACCTCGATCGCCGCGTCGGTGATGCGGTAGATCGCGCGGTCGTCGCACTTGCGCGCGCGCCACATGCCCTCCGCCCCCTTGATCTCGGTGACGAACGACAGGCGCTTCGGATGCTCGGCGCCGACCTGATCGAGCGCGCTCAGCATGCGTACCCGATCGGCCTTTGGAAGCAGCTTCAGGCCCTTCTGGGCGTCGGGCTCGTAGGTCACGTCCACGGCCATATGTTCGCTGATGGCGGACGTGCGGCCAAGGCTTAATTTGCTGATAGCGAACGCCAGATGGGGGACGGGTCATGAGCGGATCCTGGCTCGATCAGCTGCAGCCGGCGTTCTGGCGCGGCCTCGGCTTCGCGGTCGGCCCCTCCACCATACGTTGCCGGCGGCGCGTGGCGGTGTGCGAGTATCCCTAGCGCGACGACGTTTGGGTCGAAGATCCGGGTTGTGGCGTTTAGGCGATCTCGTTCTTGAGCTTCGCGATCGGCGACGAGTGCTACGCCCAGCGCGACGCAAGCCTGGCGACCTGCAAGACAATCAGGCTGGTGGAAACAGTAAGCATCACGTCACCATCCCGGCTCTCGGCAGCTAACGATGAACATCTGGGAAACGGGGCACCGCTGCCTTTCCGACCCACCGTTCCTGAGCCGTCGACGTCCGTCCTACGTGCCGGCTTGTGGGCATCCTCCGGCCCTGAGCACTCGTCTTGAGGATGGCGGAGCGCGCGTGAGTAGGTGAGTGGGACGAGTGGGTCTGGCAACCAAATTGCCGCCGCAGTTCGGGCAGAGCCCGTTGAGTCTGGTCTCAGCGCATTCGGCGCAAAATGTGCACTCGAAGGTGCAGATTCGAGCCGTTGTGCTATGCGGCGGTAGATCGCCGTCGCAGCACTCGCAGTTTGGCCGCAGTTCGAGCATCTCGACATCCTGCATAGGGCGATAAGGCCAACGCCCATGATTCGCTCAAGGTCATTTCCAGATCGCTTGATTAACGCAAATAGAAAACTCGCTTCTTGTGTAGGACGCTCATCCGCTCAACAGCGTCTGCAACCTGTGGCCGAACCCGCCATTACCCGTTCGGATGCGCGGTCTGCCAGGTCTTCATTGCCGCGATCTCGCGCTGCTGGTCGTCGATGATCGCGTGGGCCATGCGGCGCAGCTCGGGGCTCCTGCCGTAGCGGAGCTCGACGCGGGCCATGTCGATGGCGCTGGCGTGGTGGGGGATCATCATGCCGACGAAGTCGCGGTCGGCATCGCCGGTCATCGGCGCCGCCGTCATCTCGGACTGCATCGTCGTCATGCTGGCGGCCATCGCCCGGTCGGCCGGCGACCGCATGTCCATCGGGGCGGCGCCGGCGGCGCCGGTCAGGACCAGCGCGGCGCCGAACAGCAGCGGGGCGGCCAGACGGAACGGACGGGACATGGCGGCTCTCCATCGGGTGGGGGATCGCATCTTCCCGACCGCGGCCGGGTCCGGCAAGTGCGGTCAGTCAGCCGGCTCCTCCGGGCCGTCCGGCAGCATCTTGCCCGGGTTCAGGATGCCGAGCGGGTCCAGGGCGGCCTTGATCGCGCGCATCACCGCCAGCCCCTCGCCGTGCTCGGCCGCCATGAAGGCCTGCTTGCCGAGGCCGACGCCGTGTTCGCCGCTGCAGGTGCCCTCCATGTCCAGGGCGCGGCGCACCAGGCGCTCGTTGAAGCGGGCCGCCGCCGCCAGCTCGGCCGGGTCGTCCGGCCCCACCGGGAGCAGGCAGTGGAAGTTGCCGTCGCCGACATGGCCCACGATCGCGGCCGGGAAGGGCAGCGCCCGCAGGTCGGCCTCGGTGTCAACGATGCAGTCGGCCAGCCGCGAGATGGGCACGCACACGTCGGTGGTCCAGCCGCGGCAGCCGGGCCGGGTGGCGTTCACCGCCCACAGCGCCTGGTGCCGCGCGGTCCACAGCCGCTCGCGGTCCTCCGGGCGGGTGGCCCAGCCGAGCGCGCCGCCGCCATGCTCGGCGCAGGACTCGCGCACCGCCGCCGCCTGCGCATCCACCTCCGCCCGGCTGCCGTGGAACTCCAGGAACAGGGTCGGCGCCTCCGGATGGTCGAGGCCGGAATGCCGGTTCACGGCGTGGATCGCGCGCGGGTCCAGGAACTCGATCCGGGCCATGCGCACGCCGGCGCCGATCAGCCCGATCACGCAGTCCACGGCGCCCCGCACGGTGCCGAACGGGCACACGGCCGCCGCCACCACGTCCGGGATCGGCGACAGCCGCACGTCGAGCTCGGTGATGATGCCGAGCGTGCCCTCCGAGCCGATCAGAAGCCGGGTCAGGTCGTATCCGGAGGCGGACTTGCGCGCTCGGCCGCCGGTGCGCACCACGCGGCCGTCCGCCATCACCGCGACGAGCGACAGCACCACGTCGCGGATGGTGCCGTAGCGCACCGCGTTGGTGCCGGACGCCCGGGTCGCCGCCATGCCGCCGATCGTGGCCGGCGCCCCCGGGTCCACGGGGAAGAACAGGCCGGTGTCGCGCAGGTGCCGGTTCAGCCGCTCGCGGGTGACGCCGGCCTCGACCGTGCAGTCGCCGTCGTCCGGCCGCACCGCGACGATCCGCGTCATCCGCGACAGGTCCACGCACACGCCGCCGCGGCGGGCGGCGACGTGGCCTTCCAGCGAGGTGCCGGCGCCGAACGGCACCACCGGCACGCGGTGGGCGGCGCAGGACCGCACCAGGGCGGCCACCTCGGCGGTGG
>CAXUBN010000082.1:0-8746 GCA_964249255.1 uncultured Acetobacteraceae bacterium
CCGGACCCGCGCGCGGTGGTGCCGCTGCTGCTGGCGGCGGTCCGAGCTCGGCCAGGCTGGCCGTCCGCCGGTCCGCCAGGTCCGGTGCGGAGGCGAGGTTGGCGCCAAAGCCGATCACCAGCCAGTCCCCGGTCCCGCCGACGCCGCGCTCGACCAGGACGCCACCCAGCTTGCGACCGTCCAGCAGCACGTCGTTCGGCCACTTCAACGACAGCCGCGCCGCCGCGTCGGCTGGGGTCGCAAGTGCCTCGTGCAGCACCAGCCCGGCCAGGAACGCCCACGCCGCCGGCCACCCGGGTGCGTCCGCCGGCCGCAGCAGCACCGAGCCGGCAAGGTTGGCGGTTCCCCCGGCCCAGGAGCGGCCCCGGCTCCCGCGCGCGCGCGTCTGCCGCGCGGCGGTCACGACCAGCCCGGCCGGCTCCCCGGCCTCGGCACGCGCGATGCAGTGGTCGGAGGTGGAGGGCAGCTCGTCGTGGGCCTCGACCCGCCAGTCGATCGTGTCCGTCAAGAACGGTGCGTCAAGGATTGGCGGCTGGGATCAACGGAACAGCACCGCGGCGGCGGCCTGGGCCGCGCCCACCACCGGCCCCAGCACCAGCAGGAACAGGGCGGTGACCAGCCCCATGGCGCCGGTGACGACGGACACCGACCGAGCGCCGCGGTCGAACGCTGGCACGGGTCCGTCCAGGTACATCACCTTCACCACCCGCCAGTAGTAGACCAGCCCGATCACGCTGGTGACCACGCCGACCACGGCCAGCGTCCATAACCCGGCCTGCACCGCGGCGGCGAACACCATCAGCTTGCCGAAGAACCCCGACAACGGTGGCATCCCGGCCATGCCGAACATGAACACCGCCATCGCCAGCGCCAGCATCGGGTGGGTGCGCGACAGGCCGGACAGGTCGTCGATGCGGTCGAGCGGCCTGCCGCCGCGCCGCATGGCCAGGATGCAGCCGAACACCCCGGTGCTCATGAACAGGTAGGTGGCGAGGTAGACCAGGGTGCCGCGCACCCCGTCCGGCGTCGCCACGGCCAGCCCGATCATGGCGTATCCCATGTGTCCGATCGAGCTGTACGCCATCAGCCGCTTGATGTTGGTCTGCGGGATCGCCGCCAGCGAGCCCAGCACCATGGTGGTGATCGCCACCAGCTCGACCAGCAGCTGCCATTGCGGGGTGAGGTGCCCGAATGGGCCTGCCATCACCCGCAGCAGCAGCGCGAACGCCGCCACCTTGGGCGCCCCGCTCATGAAGGCGGTCACCGACACCGGAGCGCCCTCGTAGACGTCCGGCGTCCACATGTGGAACGGGGCCGCCGACAGCTTGAAGGCCAGCCCCACGAACACGAACACGATGCCGATCACGAGCCCGGCCGGCACCGCGGCCCCGCCGATCAGCGCCGCGCGCAGGCCGCCGTACTGCAGGGTGCCGGCGAAGCCGTAGACCAGCGAGATCCCGTAGAGCAGCAGCCCGGAGGCGAGCGAGCCCAGCACGAAGAACTTGAGCCCGGCCTCGGACGAGGTCAGCTCGTCGCGGGCGAAGGCGCACAGGATGTAGATCGACAGGCTTTGCAGCTCCAGCCCGACGAACAGCGTCATCAGGTTGCCGGAGGACGCCATCAGCATGATGCCGACAGTGGCGAACAGCAACAGCACCGGGAACTCGAACCGGTCGATCTTCTGCTGCCCGTTGTAGTCGAACGACAGCACGGCGCAGAGCGCGGCTCCAGCCAGGCTCAGCAGCTTCATGTAGCGGCTGAAGCCATCGCCGATGAAGGTGCCGCGGTAGCCGGCCCCATCCGGCGCCAGCACCACCAGCACCGCGGCGAGCCCGAACGACGCCAGCGTGAGCACCGTGCAGGCGGCGCTCGGATTGCCGCGCTTCTGCACCACCCCGAACAGCAGGATGAGCAGCCCGCAGATCGACAGCACGATCTCGGGAAGGGCCAGGGTCCAGTCGATCATCGGTCGGGCGCTTACTGCCGGAAGATCAGGAAGACGGAGGTCAGGCACAGCAGCCCGACCAGCATGGTAAAGGCGTACACCGCGATCGAGCCGGTCTGGATCCGCACCAGCTGCAACGAGCCGTTGCCGGTGAGCCGTGCCAGCCCGTTCGGCACCCCGTCGATCACCCGGTCGTCGGCGACGTGCCACAGGGCGCCGGCCAGCACGCGATACGGCCGCACCAGCACGGCATCGTAGAGCTCGTCGAAGTACCACTTGTTGAGCAGGAACAGGTAGATCCCGCGGAACCGCGCCGCCAGCGCCGCCGGCACTGCCGGGCGCAGCATGTAGCAGTAGACGGCCACCGCGATGCCGAGCAGGGACGCCGCGGTGGGCACCAGCGTGATCAGCACCGGCAGCTGCTCCAGGCGCGCCAGCACGTGGTTGTCGGCGCCCGAGAAGATCGAGCCGTTCCAGAACCCCGCCTGGCCGCTGCCGACATAGGGCGCGTAGAGCAGCCAGCCGGCGAACACCGCGCCGAGCGACAGCACCAGCAGCGGCGCAACCATCACCGGGGGGCTTTCGTGCGCGTGATCGTGCAGGTGCGTGTCCCGTGCGCGGCCGTGGAACACCAGGAAGATCAGCCGGAAGCTGTAGAGCGCCGTGATGAAGGCGGTCACCACCCCCAGCACCCAGCCATACAGTCCGAGCCCGCCCGCGACCCAGGCGCCGTCGATGATCGCGTCCTTGGACCACCAGCCGGCGAACGGCGGGATCGCCGCGATCGCCAGCGACCCGGCCCACATCGTGGCATAGGAGACGGGGATCCGGCGCCACAGGCCGCCCATCCGGAACATGTCCTGCTCGCCGCCGAGGGCGTGGATCACCGAGCCCGCCGACAGGAACAGCAGCGCCTTGAAGCAGGCGTGCGTGGTGAGGTGGAACATCGCCGCCTGGTAGGCGCCGACGCCGACGCCGATGAACATGTAGCCGAGCTGCGAGCAGGTCGAGTAGGCGATGGTGCGCTTGATGTCGGGCTGCACCAACCCGACGGTGGCGGCGAAGAAGCAGGTGCTGGCACCGATCACCAGCACGATGCCCTTGGCCACCGGCGCGAACTCCAGCAGCGGCGACATGCGGGCCATCAAGAACACGCCCGCCGTCACCATGGTGGCGGCGTGGATCAAGGCCGAGACCGGCGTCGGTCCCTCCATCGCGTCCGGCAGCCAGACGTGCAGGAACAGCTGCGCCGACTTGCCGGCCGCCCCGATGAACAGCAGCACGCCGATCACCTCGTAGGTGCGGAACGACGTGCCGAACAGTCCGTAGGCGGAGTCCTGGTGAGCCGGCACCAGCGCGAAGATGTTGTCGTAGGCGACGGTGCCGAACTGCAGGAACAGCAGCGCGATGCCGACCATGAAGAACAGGTCGGCGATCCGGTTCACCACGAACGCCTTGACCGCCGCCCGCGTGGCGTTGGGCCGGTCGTACCAGTAGCCGATCAGCAGGTAGCTCGCGAGGCCGACGCCCTCCCAGCCGAAGAAGAGCTGGATCAGGTTGTCGGAGCTGACCAGCATCAGCATGGCGAAGGTGAACAGCGACAGGTAGGCGAAGAACCGCGATACGGGCGTGGTCTCGCCGCTCATGTAGCCGGCGCTGTAGATGTGGATCAGCGTCGAGACCACGGTCACCATGGTCACCATGGAGGCCGCCAGCGCGTCGAAGCGCAGCTGCCAGGAGGCGTGGAAGCCGCCGGCCTGCACCCAGGTCGAGATCGGCACCGCAATCGTCTGCGAGCCGCCGACGACGCCGAGCCACAGCGCCGCGACGGCGCCGGCGGAGGCCACAGTCATCAGCAGGATGCTGATCGCCACCGACAGCCGATCGCCGATCACGCGACCGAACAACCCCGCCACCACGGCGCCCAGCAGCGGCGCGAACACCGCCACGGCGTAGAGGGAACCCACCGCCGCCATGCTCAGCCCTTCATCAGCGTGACGTCCTCGACCTGGATCGAGCCGCGGTTGCGGAAGTACACCGTCACGATGGCAAGTCCGATCGCCGCCTCCGCGGCGGCGATGGTGAGCGTGAACAGCGTGAACACCTGGCCCGACAGGTCGCCCAGCGCGCCCGAGAACGCCACTAGGTTGAGGTTCGCTGCCAGCAGGATCAGCTCGATCGACATCATGATGATGATGATGTTCTTGCGGTTCAGGAAGATCCCGAACACCCCCAGCACCAGCAGGATCGCCCCCACCGTCAGGAAGTGCCCGAGCCCGACCACCTGCACGCCGTGCGCCATGACGGCTCCCTCAGGCTCCGAGCCGCTGGTTGGGCCGCTGGTTGGTCTGATGATCCTCCGGGGCCCGTCCGGCGCCGTGCGACGCGGTGGCGCCGTAGCCGTCCGGCGGCCGCAAGAACCCGCCCTGCCGATCGGTGCCGCCGCCGAGCGACAGCGTCATCATCTGCAGCGTGTCGGCCGGCTGGCGCGCGTGCTGGCGCGCCACATCCTGCCGCCGTGCCGAGGGCCGCTCGCGCAGGGTGAGCACGATGGCGCCGATCATCGCCACCAGCAGCACCAGCCCGCACGCCTGGAACAGCAGCACGTAGTCCGTATAGATCAGCAGCCCCAGCGCCTCGGTGTTGCCCATCGCCGGACCACCCGTCGCCAGACCGCCCGGCGCCGCGGCCGCCGGCGCCGCGGTCGGGATCAGCCGCCAATGCCCGACCGTGAACACCAGCTCGGCCAGCAGGGCCACGCCGACCGCGGCGCCCACCGGGGCGTAGCGCTGCAGCCCCTCGCGCAGCTGGTTGAAGTTCACGTCCAGCATCATGACCACGAACAGGAACAGCACCGCGACCGCGCCCACGTAGACGATCACCAGGATCATCGCCAGGAACTCGGCGCCGGCGATCAAGAACAGCCCCGCCGCGTTGAAGAAGCCCAGGATCAGGAACAGCACCGAGTGCACCGGATTCCGGGCGCTGACCACCATCACCCCGGACAGCACCAGCACGGCGGCGAAGACGTAGAAGGCCGCTTGAGTGATCATGGGCCCGACCCTGCCACGGAACCGGCCTCAGCGGTAGGGCGCGTCCTGCTCGATGCGGCGCGCCAGCACGCTCTCCCAGCGGTCGCCGTTGGCGAGCAGCTTGTCCTTGTTATACATCAGCTCCTCGCGAGTCTCAGTGGCGAACTCGTAGTTCGGTCCCTCGACGATCGCGTCCACCGGGCACGATTCCTCGCACAGGCCGCAGTAGATGCACTTGGTCATGTCGATGTCGTAGCGCGTGGTGCGGCGCGAGCCATCCTCGCGCGGCTCGGCCTCGATGGTGATCGCCTCCGCCGGGCACACCGCCTCGCACAGCTTGCAGGCGATACAGCGCTCCTCGCCATTGGGGTAGCGGCGCAGCGCGTGCTCGCCCTTGAAGCGCGGGCTGTAGTGCGCCTTCTCGTGCGGGTAGTTGATGGTGGCCTTGGGCTTGAACATGTAGCGCAACGTGACGCTCATGCCGCCGATCAGCTCGGCGAGCAGGAAGGTGCGTGCGGTGCGATCGAGCAGGGCCATCAGACGGTACCGTGTGGGATGGGCGAGCCGGGCAGCAGCCCGGTCGCCATGAGGAAGCCGGCGGTCAGGATCATCCAGACCAAAGAGAACGGCAGGAACACCTTCCAGCCGAGGCGCATCAGCTGGTCGTAGCGGTAGCGCGGGAACGTGGCCCGCACCCAGATGAACATGAACAGCACCAGGCAGATCTTGAGGATCAGCCAGACCGGACCCGGCAGCCAGGTGAACGGCGCGATGTTGAACGGCGCCAGCCAGCCGCCCAGGAACAGGATGCTGGTCATCGCCGACATCAGGATCATGTTCATGTATTCGCCCAGGAAGAACAGCCCGAACGCCAGCGCGCTGTACTCGACGAAGAACCCGGCCACCAGCTCGCTCTCGCCTTCCGGCAGGTCGAACGGCGCCCGGTTGGTCTCCGCCAGCGAGGACACGAAGAAGATCACGAACATGGGCAGCATCGGCAGCACGAACCAGACGTGCCGCTGCGCCAGGATGATCTGGTTGAGGTTGAGGCTGCCCACGATCAGCAGGATCGAGACGATCACCAGCCCCAGCGACACCTCGTAGGACACCATCTGCGCCGCCGAGCGCAGGCCCCCCATGAACGAGTACTTGGAGTTGGACGCCCAGCCGGCGATCAGGATGCCGTAGACGCCGAGCGACGACACCGCGAACAGGTACAGCACGCCGACGTTGATGTCTGCGATCGCCCAGCCGTTGTTGGTGGGGATCACCGCCCACGCCATCATCGCCAGCACGAAGGTCAGGAACGGCGCGAACAGGTACAGCACCCGGTTGGCGCCCGACGGGATCACCGTCTCCTTTGTCAGCATCTTGATGGCGTCGGCGAAGGTCTGCAGCAGGCCGAATGGGCCCACCACGTTGGGGCCCTTCCGCAGCTGCATGGCGCCCAGCACCTTGCGCTCCGCATAGACCAGGTAGGCCACGCTCATCAGCAGCGGCACCAGGATCGCCACGCATTCCGCCGCCGTCAGCAGCAGGAGCCCGGCCCCGGTGTGGAACAGGAAGTGGTTCACCACCCGCCCCTACTCCGCCGCCTGCAGCAGCGGTGCGGCATAGACCCGCGAGCATTCCGCCATGGTCGGGCTGGCCCGGCTGATCGGGTTGGTCTGGTAGTAGTCGCCGAACGCCGGGGCGAACGGCGCCGTCCCCATCAGGCACGGGTCGCCCGCGGGCCCGGTCATGTCGCTGGCACCGAACCGCGGCAGGCCCTGGCGCGCGAACACCGGGTTCACCTCGGCCAGGCGAGCCCGCAGCGCCTCGATGTCGTCATACGGCAGCGGATGGCCCAGCACCTCGGAGAACGCGCGCAGGACGCGCCAGTCCTCGCGCGCCTCGCCGGGCGGGAACACCGCCCCGAACGCGATCTGCACCCGGCCCTCGGTGTTGACGTAGGTGCCAGGCTTCTCGACGTAGGTTGCCCCCGGCAGGATCACGTCGGCCCGCGCGGCGCCTGCGTCCCCGTGATGGCCCTGATAGACCACGAACGTGTCCGGCCCGATCCGGCCCGGCCCGATCTCGTCCGCCCCCAGCAGCCACAGCACGTCGACGCCACCGCTCATCATGCCCGCGACCGACCGGCCGTTCTCGCCCGGCACCAGGCCGAGGTCGAGCGCGGCCACCCGCGAGGCGGCGTGGTGCAGCACGTTGAAGCCGTGCCAGTCCGGCGTCAGCGCGCCGACCTCCCGGGCCAACGCCCAGCAGGCCGACAGTACCGCAGTGCCGTCATCCCGCGCCAGCGCGGATTGGCCCACCACGATCATCGGCCGCTTCGCCGTCCGCAACGTCTCGGCGAAGCCGACCGCGCCGTCCAGCAGCCCGGTCAGCGCCGCGGGCCGGTCGCCCAGCAACTCGACGTCGTAGGTCAGGTCCGGCCCGGGTGCGGCGATCACGCCCACCGGGAAGCCGCCGGCCAGCCAACGCTTGCGGATGCGCGCGTTGATCACCGGCGCCTCGCGGCGCGGGTTGCAGCCGACCAACAGGAGCGCGTCCGCCTCCTCGATGCCGGCGATGGTGGTGTTGAAGCTGTAGAACTCGCGGCGAGACGCATCGTGCTGCGCGCCGTCCTGCCGGCAGTCGACGTTGGGCGAACCCAGCGCCGCCATCAGATCTTTCAGCGCCAGCATGCTCTCGGCATCGCACAGGTCCCCGACCACGGCGCCGATGCGCTCGCCGCGCACCCCCTCCAGCCTGCGGCCGATCGCCACGAAGGCGTCCTGCCAGCTCGCCGGCTGCAGGCGGCCGTGGACCCGCACCCAGGGCCGGTCCAGCCGCCGGCGCTTGAGGCCGTCGACCGAGAAGCGGCCCTTGTCGGCCATCCACTCCTCGTTCACCTCGTCGTTGGTGCGCGGCAGGATGCGCAGCACCTCGCCGCCGCGCGCATCGATCCGGATGTTGGTGCCGACCGCGTCCGTCACGTCGATGCTGTCGGTCTTGTTCATCTCCCACGGCCGCGCGACGAACGCATTCGGCTTGGCGGTGAGCGCGCCCACCGGGCAGATGTCGATCATGTTGCCGGACAGCTCCGACGTCAGCGCCCGCTCGACGTAGGTGCCGATCTCCATGTTCTCGCCGCGCGAGGTGGCGCCCATCTCCGGCACGCCGGCAACCTCGGAGGCGAAGCGGACGCAGCGCGTGCAGTAGATGCAGCGCGTCATCACCGTTTTGATCAGCGGGCCCAGGTACTTGTCCTGCACCGCGCGCTTGTTCTCGGCATAGCGCGAATGGTCCGAGCCGTACGAGTAGGACAGGTCCTGCAGGTCGCACTGGCCGCCCTGGTCGCAGATCGGGCAGTCAAGCGGGTGGTTGATGAGCAGGAACTCCATCACCGCGCGGCGGGCACGCCGCACCATCTCGGTATCGGTGCGCACCACCATGCCGTCGGCGACCGGATAGCCGCAGGACGCCACCGGCTTGGGCGCCTTCTCCACCTCGACCAGGCACATGCGGCAGTTGCCGGCGATCGACAGCCGCTCGTGGTAGCAGAAGCGCGGGATCTCCTTGCCGGCCGCCTCGCACGCCTGCAGCACGGTGGAGCCGTTCGCGACCTCGATTTGGATGCCGTCGACGGTGACCTTCGCCATGATCCCTACTCCGCCGCGACCGGCAGCGGCAGGTTGGACGGCGTCGGCGCCAGCCCCTGCACCCCGTGCGACCTCTTGTACGCCGCGATGCGGTTCTCGAGCTCCGGCCGGAAGTGCCGGATCAGGCC
>CAXUBN010000083.1:0-8732 GCA_964249255.1 uncultured Acetobacteraceae bacterium
GCGGGGGCACCCGCGCCGTGCCGGTCTCGAACGAACCGCCGGGCGGGTCGAACCCGGATCAGGCGGTCTGGTCGAGCTCCGGATCGTCGATCGGCTCGGGCTGGTCGTCGTCGCCGTCGTCGCGTCCGACGCGCTCGCCGCGCGCCTGACGCTCGGCCTCCTCGGCGGACCGGGCGACGTTGGCGACGATGCGGATCGTCACCTCGGGATGCAGCACCACCCGGACGTCGGCCAGGCCCAGCGTCTTGATCGGGTGCTCGAGCTGCACCTGCTGGCGGTTGATGGTGAGCCCGCCCTCGGCCGCCGCCAGCGCGATGTCGCGCGGTGATACCGAGCCGTACAGGCTGCCGCTGTCGCCGGCCTGGCGCAGGATCACCACCGACAGGCCGCTCATGCGCTCGGCCAGCCGCTCGGCCTCCTCGCGGCGCTTGAGGTTGGTGGCCTCGAGCTGGATCCGCTCGCGCTCGAAGCGCGTGCGGTTGTTGGCGTTGGCGCGGATCGCCTTGCCCTGGGGCAGCAGGCAGTTGCGGGCATAGCCCGGCTTCACCTTCACCACGTCGCCCATCTGCCCCAGCTTCTCGATGCGCTGGAGCAGGATCACCTCGGTCGCGGACATGCCTGCCCCCTCAGCTCAGGATGTAGGGCAGCAGCGCCAGGAAGCGGGCGCGCTTGATCGCGTTGGCGAGCTCGCGCTGCTTCTTGGCCGACACCGCGGTGATGCGCGACGGCACGATCTTGCCGCGCTCGGACAGGAAGCGCGACAGCAGCCGGACGTCCTTGTAGTCGATCTTGGGCGCGTTGGGCCCCGAGAACGGGCAGGACTTGCGACGGCGGTAGAACGGCCGACGGGCGCCGACCGCGGTGCGGCGGGAGGCCGGGCCGACGTCCTCGGCCGAGCCTTGCGAACTGGATTGCGACATGATGCCCTACTCCGCCTCGGCCGTGATCTCGGCGCGCGGGCCGCGCGGGCCGCGGTCGCCGCGTTGCTCACCCCGGGGTTCGCCCCGTTCCGGCCGCTCGCCGTCCTCGCCACGGGCGCGGAACTCCTCGCGGTCGTCGTAGCCGCGCTTGCGGCCGCTGTCGAAGCGGCCGGCGGGCTTGGGTCCGCGGAAGCCGCGCTCGCGGTCGTCGGCCTTGCGGCTCAGGATCGCCGACGGCGCCTCGTCGATCGCGTCCACGGCGATGGTCATGAAGCGCAGCACGTCCTCGTTCAGGCCGAGCTGGCGCTCCATCTCCCGGACGGACGCCGGCTTGGCGTCGAGACCGAGCAGCAAGTAGTGGGCCTTGCGGTTCTTCTTGATGCGGTAGGCCAGGCTGCGCAGGCCCCAGTACTCGCGCTTGCGGATGGCGCCGCCGTCGTCCTCGAGCTGGGCGGCGATGCCGTCGGCGAGGGTATCCACCTGCGCCTGGGTGATGTCGTTGCGCGCGATCAGCACGCATTCATAGAGTGGCATGGGATGCTCCCTTCGGATGGCTTCAACCCGACCGCACCGAGGCATCCCGGAGGCGGCGTCCCCGCGGGGAGGACATGGGTATAGCCGGGGCGATGCCACTCGCCCCGGCAGGGAAGCCGCGGCGTTTGGCATGAAACGCGGGCCGGGGCAAGGGCCTGCCGGGGATCGCGTCCCACGGATCGCGCCCCAGGGATGGTGTCCCTGCGGGGATCAGACGTGGGTGTGCAGCGACCTCACGAAGCGCAGCAGGCGCGGCGGCGGACGGGACAGCGAGGCCGGCGGGTTCGTCACGATCTCGCCGAACGGGCGTGGCGCGTCCGGGCCACCGTCGAGCGCCACCATCACCGCGTTCCGCGTCGGCCCCTCGGACCGGCCGAACATGTCGCCCGTCAGGCCGAGCACATGGCCGAGCGCCTGGATGGAGGGGACCAGGAGCTGCATCATGTCCTTGTAGGTATCCCGGTAGTCGCCCTCCGTCAGGGCGAAGTACCTCTTCAGGTGGACGCCTGCGCCGTTGAAGTTCCGGAGCGCCTCCGCGTCGTCCGGGTCGACGAAGCCGGTGAGCTTGGTCCGCGCGTTGGAGCGCAGGACGTCCAGCGGCTTGTTGTGGAAATGGAGATAGGCGAGGTCGGTTTGCAGGACCCGGTCGGAGGTCGTTGTCCTGGGGTAATGGAATCCGTGATCCAGCTCCAGCAGCGTGTTCCGCTCGACGAAGCCCTTCTCGTAGAAACGTGGGCAGAACCATCCCGGACGGCCGGGAACGTTGTAGAGGGACGAGTTGATGCTGAAGGATGCCCGCGTTCCACGGAGGCCATCGAGGTAGTCGTGGATCCGTCGCCGTCCGCACACGAGGTCGTCGCCGTCGTAGAGCGCCAGGAACTCGTCGCAATCGACCGGGATGAAGAAGTCGCTGTCGTCGCCCGCATCCTCGAGCTCCCGGATCATCCGGCAGATGATGTTTCCCTTTTGGTGGAAGTCGTCATGGCTGCGGCCGCCCCAGAGCACCCGGACCCCCGCATCCTCGTAGGCGCGCAGGGTGTTGCGGACCACCACGTTGTCCGAACCGTTGTCGAGCACGATCAGCCTGTCGTAGCCGAACAGGTAGCCATAGTACCTGATCCAGTTCCCGACGAGCAGGTGCTCGTCGCGCTGCATCATGATGCAGGTCACCCTGGCCATCGTGCCGGCCGCCCCTCGGCGACGATGCGCGGGCTAGACCAGGGACAGGAAGGGCTCGGTCCGGTCCCCGTGGGCGATGGGGATGTACTTCGCCTCCTTGTCGATGAAGGTGACGGCGGTGGTCTCCGTCCAATCCGCGGTCGGGAGATCAAGGCGATAGATGGAGCCGTCGAATCCCGCCACCTCCAGGCCCAGCACCTCGCTGTTGCAGTTCAGGCTTCCGGCCGGGCGGCCGTCCAGAAGGACGTCTATGCAGACCGGCGACCGCTTGTGGACCATGTTGTAGATGTAGCCCTCGACCGCCCTGGACGTGATGCGCTTGATGATGATCTTGATCGGCGACCGCGTTCCGGTGAGCTCGGGAAGGCGGCTGTAGCGCCGCTGCTCGTGCAGGAAGTGCCAGTAGGACGCCACGTTGTTGCCCGCCATGCTCTGCCAGATGTCGGCCACATGGTTCGCGTCCATGGCGAAGTAGCGCTTGATCCAGATCGGCTTCGGGCCATGCCAGTGCAGGATCACCGCGTCGGGATTGGTGCCCCAGTACGGTTTCCAGTTGAACCTGTTGTCCAGGCGGTCCCACTTGCCGCGGTAGAACGCCTTGTACTGCTCCTGGTCCAGACCGATATCCAGGTTGCGGGCGATGAAGTTCTCGAACTCGCTGTAGGTCGCGCGCATCGCCTCGCAGTTGATCAGCATGACCCCGCTGTTCATGTTGCTGACGAAGTCCTCGCGGTCCCCTTCCGGGGCCACCGCGAAGAAGGCGGGCTCGAGCGTCGAAAAATCTGGATCCTTCAGGAACAGCACGTCGCAGTCCGTGTACAGGACATAGGGATCCTCGGCCTCGATCAGCGGGATCTGCGTGCGCAGGAAGCATCCCGACGTGATGTCGATGCGCGACTTGCCGGCCTCGGCATGGGCCTGCAGCTCGTCGTAGAACGGCACGCGGATGTGGATCACCGTGACGCCCCGGGCCTCGAGGTCCCGGGTCATGGCGGAAGGCTGGCCGTCGTAGAGCATGAAGGGGCGAAGCGAGGTGTTGGCCGCGGCACTGGCGACGGCGCAGTGGATAAGGTCGGCCCACGCGTGGTCTGCCCGGTTGATGGACGCCTCCGACAGGGCGAAATACCACTTCATCCAGGCCTCTCCCGACGCATCAGCCAGCGCAACCGCCCGTCCCGGGTTATAGCCCACCACCCGGGGTTGGCAAAGCAGGCCGCCCCGGTCGTCGGCCGCCGCAAGCCCCATCCCCGGCAGCGGGATCGTGCACCGTTGCGCGTTCGATACGACGAAACAACGGTTGCCGGTGGGGACATGGTATGGTCCCGCCGATCCCACGACGGCGAAAGTTCCGGATGCGGACCGGCGTTTCGCAGGAACGCCGTCGTGGGGTCGGACCGCGGGACGATCAGGGGACGAGATGCGGACTGCCAGACTCGCTTGCGTGCTTCTCCTGGTCGCGGGACCCGCATGGGCCCAGCCGGTCTTCTCCAGGCAGGGCGATGGCCAGATCCGCAACCTCACCCTGTCCGGCGGCGTGTTCGGCAACCCGATGGCGAGCAGCGCCCAGGCGCTGGCCCCCACCATCAAGTGCGCCGGCAACGCCGGCGCGGATGCGGCGCCCACGTCGACCGGCCTGGCATACGGCACGGTCTGCGTCCACGTGATCCCGCCCACCGACGCCGTGGGCCCGCTGCAGACCTACGCCGCGCAGTTCGGCGTCACGGTGCCGAACCAGGCGTCCCAGAAGAACCTGCCGGCGCGCGACGCGGTCGGGCTCTACGCCGAAGGCCGGTTCGGCGCGTTCGGCCCGGCCGGCTGGGCCGAGAACCCGCTGGCCCAGTCCAACAAGGACAGCAGCGGCGTCATCACGTCCGAGATGGACCTCAACAACCTGTCGGGCTGCGACAGCCCGGGCATCACCAGCAACACCACCGGCGGCAGCGCCGCCTTCGTGGCCAACCGCAGCGACGGGTCGGCCTGCCCCAAGAAGACCAACCTGCTCATCACGGGCGTCGCCACCAACACCAGCACCGCCGGCATCGAGTTCTCCTACGTCAGCGACGGCCAGCATGCCATGTGGCAGGACGGGATCCGGATGCTGGGCGGCTACATGGTCGCCGAGAACGAGTGGATCTCCGACACGCTGGCGCCCACCGCCTTCAAGATCAAGGGCGTCCACGGCTACGACGGCCTGGGCCTCGAGACCGGCCGCTTCGGCGATGCGGCCGTCTCGCTGAGCTCGCAGGACATCCACAACGGGCGCATCCGCTGGCACGGTCCCGACAACGCGGCGGCGATCGCGGGGTATCCGGCCGAGGCCGACCTGTATGCCGGCGCCGATGGCGCCATGCACCTGGACGGGGCACCGCTGACGCTGGCGCAGACCGCGACGGCGCCCACCTTCGCCAGCAACAACTACGTGCTGCGCGCGGGCGGCAACCTGATCCTCGACAACCCGTCGCAGCAGCCCGTCGCTACCATCGGCTACGACCAGGGCGCCAACCAGATCGACCTGGGCGGTCCTGGAACGCGGATCACCGGCAGCGCCGAGATCGACGGCAACCTGGCCGGCATGGGCACGGCCAGGCTGGCGACGGCCGTGGCGCCGGGGACCAACGGATTGATCATCGGCACGCCGGCGGTGTCCGGCGTCACCATCATGAGCGGGGTGTACGCGCCATCGGGATGGGCGAACAACGTGGCGGAATGGTATCTCGGCACGGCCGCGATGATGTCCCTGTCCAACACCGGCCGCCTGACGCTGCCCAGCGGCACGGGTGGCCTCGCGGTCCAGGGGGCCGCCTCGTTCGGAGGCTCCGTCACTGCGGGAACCGCCGTCCTGGCCGACACCATCGGCCCCAACACGTCCGGCAGGGTCGCGTTCTCCGGCCCGATCCAGCTTCCGGTGATGACGGTGGCGCAGCTGCCGTCCGGCTGCACGGCGGGCGAGATGGGCTACGCCTCAGACGGCCGCAAGACGGGGGAGAACGCCGGAGCCGGGTCGGGGGTCGCCGTGCTCTGCACCCGCTCGGGATCGGCCACCGTCTGGGCGCCGGTCACCACGGCCACGACCGCGGTCGCCAACTGACGGCCGGGGTCAGATCACGACGTCCACCAGCTCCCGGGCGTCGTCCAGGAGCGAGAACCGCGCCCCGGCGCTGAGGTCGGGGAGCGCCCTCGCCCGCACCAGACGGGCCAGGCCGTACAGGTGCTGTCCGTCCGAGATGCGGAAGCCGTCGACGAACCTCCACTCGAACGGGGCGGCGTCGGGGGCCACGGGCCTGGCCTTGTCCATGAGGCCGATCAGCCAGTCCAGCTCGCGGTCCGACAGCAGCGAGTAGTGCTCCCAGTCCCGGGCCTCCCCGCGGTCGATCTCGACCCGACCGTCCGGTGCCGCCGCCATGAAGCCGCCGACGATCCCCTCGTTCGACCTCGCGGCGATGCAGCGAAGCGCCTGACGATCGGCCCCGACCGGCTCCCTGCGGAAGTCCGGCAGGCGCCGCGGGGCCTCGCGGGTCTTGCGCAGGAGCGCCTCCGGCCGCTCGTCGGGCCACTCGGCCTCGACGAAGATCAGCCGGGGCAGCGTGTCGCGGGACAACGGCGCATGGGCGATCCAGTCGTCCCTGTCGGTTCCGATCAGGAAGGTGCCGAGGAAGGTCAGGAAGTAGTGCCTGGGCTGGGCGGCCGGCGGCGTTGCGGCGATGTCGCTCATCATGACCTCCGTCTGGGCATCGGGACGCGTCCGGCAGGATACTGGAAGTGCCGGCCGCGGCCACCCACCCCCACGTCCGGGGAGCGCCATGGCCGCCGTCCGCGCATGCGCGGGTGACCCGGCACGACGCCAGCGGGACGCACAGTCCTAGGCCCGGCCGAAGATCGACCCGTAGGATGGCAGGACATCCTTATCGACCCGGAACGCATGCGGGCCGGTCGACGGGGGGAATGGAGCCTCTGCGTCCTCCCGTCGGCCCGAGGTTCCCGCGTCCTCGGCCGCCTTGACCGTCAGCACCTCGACTTGGTCGAGGTGCAGGTAGGTCCGCGCCAGGCAGACGATGCGGACGAACCTGGCCCTCGCCGCCGGATCGAGCGTCTTGTGGAACGGCTATCCCGACAGGCCGCCGAACAACAAGGGCAGGTCCTGCTCGTGGGCGGTCTCATAGCTTTGCCGATCCACGGAGATGTCGATCCGGAACCGCTCGCAACGGTCCTGGGCGACGTCGCACCGGTTGTAGATCACGATCTGCCGGACCTCGTGGACTCCCTCGAGGTCCACCTCCCACCAGGGGTGGTCCTCCTCATCCGTGTGGAACTGGAACGCTCCGGTCAGGAACCCGCTCGTGGCGTTTATGGATTGATCCGGAATGAACGGATGCAGGGAGCTCTGCCTCGTCGGCCTGCCGGCGGCCGCGTTGATCAGGCCCGCACCGGCGGATCGGGGCGGATCGCCGTCGGCCTGCCATTGATGGCGATCGTTCGAGATCCAGACGCCCGAACGGCTGAGCTTGAACCGCATCCGCTGGTCGAGGATCCTCAACATGTCCTCGGCAATGCCGACCGGGTCCGCAGCCATGCTGTTCTCGTTGAAGCCGATCCCGTCGGTCCTGTCCTGGCTCGGCCCGAGGGATTGCAGGGTTCCCTCGGCCGGCGAAACGTAGAACGTGTCGGTGCCGTTCACCCTGTCGCTGAGGCAGAAGTTGCTGTAGGTGACCGCATCGTAGTTCATCATCAGCACGTTGCGGCCGGGTGCGAAGACGCCCAGGTGGAAGGCCGAGCCGGTGATCCCGCAGATGTAGGGCCTGTTGAACCACATCGCCGCCTGCTCCTGGAGGGACAGCGTTTCGGGAAAGACGATCTCAACGCCCTCCCGCTCCAGCCTGTCGCAGATCTCCCCCTCGTTGACCAACCTCCTCACGCCACCCTTGAGCCTCGTCTTGGAAAGGTAGACGGGCCTGTCATTCGGGCTGGCGATCAGGTTCCCGGCCAACCGTTGCCCGATCTTGTTGCAGACCCGCGCATAGGCCCGATGGGCGAAGCTGGCCTCCTCGAAGCTCGGAAACGGGAGGATCAGCCTTCTGATCCGGACCGGTCGCTCGAAGCGCACGAAATCCGTCTCGGACAGGTCCAGCGCGGCGAATATCGTCCTGATGTAGGTGACCGAGAACCAGAAGCTCGTGTCCCGGTTTCCCTGAAACAGAAACTTCGCCGTGGGAAACCTGGCCCTGACGTCGGACCAGAGGCGCGATATGGTCGACAGCAGGAAGTGCCCGATATGGTAGTGGATGATCCCGATGTAGATGTAGACATCGTCGGGAGCCATCTCCCTGATGTCGCCGTATCGGTGGTTCATCACCAGGGGCGGCGCCACGTCCTCCGCGTTCGGCCCACGGAAATACGCCGACTGCATGATCCTCCTGCGACCGGCGTCGTAGATTCCGGGATAGGAATGCGGATCCCCCTCGGGAACGTGGACGACATCCCGCAGGTCCAGGATGCTCGGATCCTGTTCCAGGATGATCGTTTCGCCCATGACCCCGGGGGTTACCCTCAGCGCTGGCGGCATCACCTTGTCCCGTCCCGGGTCCTGTCGGAACAGGGTAGGGCATGAAGCCACCCGAGCCAATCAAGGGCGGTGGACCAGCAGACCATCCGCACATGATCAGGATGGTAGAGCCGGCCCGGGGCTCTCCATGCTGTCGGATGATACCGATCGTCCTGAACGACGAGGCGATCTACCGGTCGATGTGGAAGTTGAATACCTGCATCGACTGCGTGGGCACCGCAACGCCGTCCCGCATCGCCGGGTGGAAGTGCCAGCCCAGCACGGCGCGCCGCGCGGTACGGTCGAGGTCGGGGTGGCCGGAGCTGACCGCGATCTCCGCCGAGGATACCTGTCCGCCGGCGCCGATCGTCACCAGCATCTCCACCGTGCCCTCCTCGCCGCGCATGCCGGCGGCGCGGGGGTAGGCCGGGACCTTGTTGGCACGGCGGTCGTCCGGCGAGGCCGGGATGGCATTCTCCTGATGGCCGTAGCCGAGGCCGGTGTCGTTGGGATCGAGCGCCACCTCGGGAGTTTCCGGCTGCTGCGGCGCCGGCGGCGGC
>CAXUBN010000084.1:0-8721 GCA_964249255.1 uncultured Acetobacteraceae bacterium
TGCCGTCGCCCGTGGCGGCCGGCCGCTGGTGGTGGGCGACGGCATCAACGACAGCCTGGCGCTGAAGGCGGGCGCGGTCGGCGTCGCCATGGGTGGCCAGCGGGGCGTGGAGGGCAGCATGCAGGGGGCCGACGTAGCCCTGGCCTCGGCCGACCTCGTGCTGCTGACCGGTGACCTCGGCCGCCTCGGCACCGCGATCCGGTTGTCGCGCCGCTGCCGCCGCACCATCGGCGTCAACGTGGCGCTGGGGCTGGGCTGGACCGCCCTGCTGATGGTCCTTGCCGCGACCGGCACGCTGGGCGCAGAGGGTGCGGTGGTCGCGGCCCTGCTGCACAACCTGTCGACCTTCGCCGGGCTGGCCAACTCCGGGCGCCTGCTGTTGTTCGACGAGATGGAGCGGGCTTCGGGTTGAGGCGCCGGTGCCTCAGATCACCCCGTGTGGCGCGCGTTCCGGCATGGCGGCTTCCTGTGCGCCCCCTTGGTCCACCGCGCCGCCGTCTCGCCACGTCACGGCGTCATGCTGCCGTGCCAACGCCGTGGTCATGTCCGCGGCGTTGGCCGGCCGGCCCAGCAGGAAGCCCTGCACGATGTAGCAGCCCGCCGCCCGCAGCGCCTGCAGCTGGTTGTCGTCCTCGACCCCCTCGGCGACCACGCCGAGCCCCATGTCGTGCCCGAGGCGCACGATGGTCTGCACGATGGCCGCGGCGCTCGGCCGCGCCTGCAGGCCGCTCACGAACGAGCGGTCGATCTTGACCGTGTCGAACCGGTAGCGATCCAGGTAGCTCAGCGACGAGTAGCCGGTGCCAAAATCGTCCAGCGCCACCCGGATCCCGGCGTGGCGGATGCGGTCCAGGATCGCGCCGATCCGGTCGGGATGCTGCAGGAACACGTTCTCCGTCACCTCGAGCTGCAGCAGGTGCGGGTCGAGGCCGGTGCGCTCCAGCGTTCCCATCACGTCGGTGGTGAAGCGGTCATGCTTCAGCTCGGCGCCGGACCTGTTGACGTTGAGGTAGAGATCAAGCTCCGGGAACCGTTCGCGCCAGGCATGCATCTGCCGGCAGGCCTCGTCCAGCACCCAGCCGTCGATCTCGCGGATCAGCCCCATCTCCTCGGCGATGCGGATGAAGTCGTCCGGGGGCACCAGCCCGCGGCTCGGGTGCTGCCAGCGCACCAGCGCCTCCACCCCCAGGATGCGTCGGCTGCCGGCATCGCAGATCGGCTGGAACAGGATGCGTAGCTCGTCCTGCGCCAGCGCCCGCCTGAGGTCGGTGCGCAGCGCGAACGCTTCCAGCGCATCGGCGCGCATCGCCTCGGTGAACACGACGCACCCGCCGCCGCGCTGGGCGCGATACATCGCGATGTCGGCGTCGCGCAGGATCGCCTCCGGCGTGGTGTTCCCGTCGGTCGCGTGGGCCAGTCCCAGCCGGCAGGACGAGAACACCTCCTGTTGTTCCAGCCGGAACGGCCTGCGGATGCTGGCCACGATCCCCTCGGCGATGCCCATGGCCGCATCCATGCCGCCAATGCCGTGCAGCAGGATGGCGAACTCGTCGCTGCCCAGTCGAGCCAGCGTCGCATGACGATCGCGGACGCAGAACCGCAGCCGCTTCGCCACCTCGACCAGCAGCGCATTGCCGGTGTCGTGACCCAGACTGTTGTTGACCAGCTTGAAGCGGTCCAGGTCGAGCAGCAGGATCGCGCAGTCGCCCCCCGCCTCCAGCGCCTCCGCCAGCCGCACGAGGAGGAAGGCGCGGCTGTGCAGGGTGGTGAGCCGGTCGTGGTGCGCGTCGAACAACAGCTGCGCCTCCACCCGCTGCCGTTCACCCACCTCCGCCTCCAGCGCGGCCGCATGCCGCTGCGCCCCGGCCAGCATCTCTCCCAGGTGCTCCCCCATCTCGTGCAGGTCCTGCACGTCGGTGGTGGAGCCGCGCCATTCCGTGATGTGGCCGTCGGCGTCGCGCACCGGCAGGGCACGAGTCCGGTGCCATAGGTAAAGGCCGTCCCTGTGCCCCCGGACCCGGAAGGTAGCGTCGAGCCGGCCATGCGGCCGGGCCTCGTCCCAGGCGCGCAGCGCGCCGTCGCGGTCGTCCGGATGCACGGCGTCGAGCCAGCCCCGCCCTTGACTGTCGGCCTGCGTTTGGCCGGTGAAGTCGAGCCACTGCGGGCTGGCCCAGTGCCAGTCGCCCCCATCCGACGATCGCCACAGCAGCTGCGGCACGCCCTCGGTGAAGCCGCGAAGCGCCTCCAGGTCGTTGTCGGCCCGCAGCAGCCGCTCGTGCAGCGCGTCCACGTCGCAGGAACCGCCGATCCAGTGATCCCGGCCGGTGCCGCCCGGCGTCGCACCCCGTGCTGCGACCGTGCGATGCCAGCGATAGGCACCGTCCACCGCGCGCCAGATGCGGTGCTCGACGCAGCAGTGCTCCGCCGTCGACGCCCAGGCCCGCAGGCTGTTCTCGCGGTCGTCCGGATGGATGGCGTCGAGCCAGCCGAGCCCCAGGCTGGCCGGTCCCGATAGGCCGGTGTAGCCGGTCCATTGCGGCCCCGACCAGATCCGTTCGCCCAGACCGCTGCACGCGAACACGAGATGCGGCAGATCCCCCACAAGGTCAGGGACTAGGAGGTGGGCCTGGTCATGTCCGTTATCCAAACGAAACCTCGACGCACGGGGCTGGTTGCAGCCATCCCGGTTAGATCGAAACCATGCAATCGTTTCGGGTCACGGTACCAGGCCAACCATCTCCCGCATCGGAGGTACCCGTCGCAAACGGTGGATCCGGCGTCTGGGTTGGCGAGAACGCGAGGCGAACGTCGCGGCCGCAAGTCAACAGCTAGGAATCCATAGGCTACCGCCTGGAGCCCCGCAGCAATGTGGAACTGCGGGGTCCACAATCACAAGTTGGAGATTGCCGGGGCGAATGCGGTTGGTCGCGCCTCAGCGCAGCTCGGCCAGCGTGACCGGGCGGAACGCCCGGCAGTCGACCCCCACATCGTGCTGACGCGCCATTCGGGACAGCCGGCCGTGCGAATGGCCGTGCAGGTTGAGCCAGCCGCGGTGCATGTTGCGCCAGCTCCGGAACGGGTAGTGGCACAGCACCAGCCCCACGCCGTCCAAGGTCAGCTCGGCGTAAGGCTGCACGCTGCGCCAGCCGGGCAGGGCGCGGACCGCGTCGGGATCGTTGTTGCCGGTGACCAAGTGCTTGATCCCGGCCAGGGCGTCCAGCAGGACGGCGAGCCGGTCCGGCTTCGGTCCCACCGCGAAGTCGCCCAGGTGCCAGACCTCGTCGTCAGGACCGACCTGACGGTTCCAGTGCTCCACCAGGACAGCATCCATTTCCGCGGTGCTGCCGAACGGCCGGCGATACAGGCCACGGGCGCCGCCATGGCCGAAATGGGTGTCGGCGGTGAAGTGGACCACCATCGCCGGCCGACCGGGATCAGAACCCGGCCACGGCGTGCGGCACGTAGGGAGCCTCCAGTCGCCGCACCTGGTCCGCATCCAGCGTGAGCTCGAGGCCCGCCAGCGCGTCGCGCAGGTGGTGCGGCTTGGAGGCGCCGATGATCGGCGACGTCACCCCGGGCTTCCCCAGCAGCCAGGCCAACGCCACCGCGGCGCGGCTGGCGCCCAGCTCGGCGGCGACCGCGCCCACGGCATCGATCACGCGGTCGTCGGCCGCCTGCGTGGCGTCGTAGAGCGTGCGCTGGAACGCGTCTGTGCGGGCACGGTCGGTGGTGCCGGCGCCGGAGGGCCGCGCCAGCCGGCCGCGCGCCAGCGGGCTCCACGGGAGCACGCCGATGCCCTCCTCCCGGCACAACCCCATCATCTCGCGCTCCTCCTCGCGATACAGGAGGTTGACGTGGTTCTGCATCGACACGAAGCGGGACCAGCCGTTCTCCCGCGACAGGTAGAGCGCCTTGGCGAACTGCCAGGCATGCATGGAGGACGCGCCGACGTAGAGCGCCTTGCCGGCCCGCACCACGTCGTGAAGCGCTTCCAGCGTTTCGGCGATCGGCGTTTCGGGATCGAACCGGTGGATCTGGTAGAGGTCCACGTACTCGGTGCCGAGTCGCCGCAGGCTTGCATCGATGGCGGCCATGATCGCCTTGCGCGACAGGCCCGCCCCGTTGGCGTCCGGGCGCATCCGCCCGTGCACCTTGGTCGCCAGCACGATCTCGTCGCGGCGCGCGTAGTCGCGCAGTGCCCGGCCGACGATCTCCTCGCTGGAGCCGGCGGAGTACACGTCGGCGGTGTCGAAGAAGTTGATGCCGGCCTCGAGCGCCTCGCGAATGAACGGGCGGCTTCCCTCCTCGCCCAGGGTCCACTCATGCGAGCCGCGGTCCGGCTCGCCGTAGGTCATGCAGCCGAGGCACAGGCGGGATACCTTGAGGCCGGTGTGGCCGAGGCGAACGTACTCCATGGTGATCCTCCCGATGTCAGGCGGCAGCGTCGATCAACGCCCGCATCCGCCGCACAACGGCGGGAAGCCCGTCCAGGATCGCCTGTCCCATCAGGAAGTGACCGATGTTGAGCTCCGCCACGGCCGGGATGGCGGCGACCGCGCCGACGTTATCGAAGGACAGGCCATGCCCGGCATGCACCTCCAGCCCGTGCCGGGCCGCCAGGATGGCGCCGGCGCGCAGCCGGTCGAGCTCGCCGGGGCGACCATGCGCGTAGGCGCCGGTGTGCAGTTCCACCACGGGGACGCCAAGCCGGACGGCGGCCTCGACCTGATCGGGCGCCGGGTCGATGAACAGCGACACACGGATGCCGGCATCGCGCAGACCCCCCACGATCGGCCCGAGCCGGTCAAGCTGGCCGGCGGCATCGAGCCCGCCCTCGGTGGTCACCTCGGCGCGCCGCTCCGGCACGATGCAGGCCGCGTGCGGCCGGGCCGCGCACGCGATCGCCAGCATCTCGTCGGTCGCCGCCATCTCGAGGTTGATCGGCGCCGCGATGCCGGCCCGGATCCGCAGGAGGTCGTCGTCGCGGATGTGGCGGCGATCCTCGCGCAGGTGCAGCGTGATGCCGTGGGCACCGGCCTCGATTGCGGCGCGCGCGGCATCCAGCGGGTCGGGATGGACCCCGCCGCGGGCGTTCCGCACCGTGGCCACGTGGTCGATGTTCACGCCAAGCCTGATCACGCGCACGGCGGCAGCCTCCGATTTCGGGCGATGCGGGCGGCCATGGCGATCGCCGCCAGCAGGCTGTCGGGATCGGCGATCCCCTGGCCCGCGATGTCGAACGCCGTCCCGTGATCGGGCGAGGTGCGCACGAGGTCCAGCCCCAGCGTCACGTTGACCCCCTGTGCCATGTCTAGCGTCTTCAGCGGGATCAGCGCCTGGTCGTGATACATGCAGATCGCGGCGTCGTAGCGCGCACGGGCCGGCGCGGTGAACATCGTGTCCGGCGGCATCGGGCCCACCACGTCCAGCCCCTCCGCGCGCAGTCGGTCGATCGCGGGCGTGATCAGCGTCGCTTCCTCGGCGCCCATATGGCCCGCCTCGCCGGCATGGGGGTTGAGGCCGGCCACCGCCAGCCGCGGCCGCGCGATGGCGAAGTCGCGCCGCAGCGCCGCCGCCGTCGTGCGCGCCACCCGCACGATCGCGTCGGTCGACAGCGTGTCCAGCGCCTGCCGCAGCGACACGTGGATCGTCACCGGCACCACCCGCAGGCTGGGCCCGGCCAGCATCATCGCCTCGGACCCGGATCGATCGGTCAGTGCCGCGAGGTACTCGGTGTGGCCGGGGTAGGGGAAGCCGGCCGCCTTCAGCACCGACTTGGCAATCGGATTGGTGACGATGCCCTCTACTGCCCCGGCTCGTGCCAGCCGCACCGCCGCCTCGATGCTGCCGGTGATCGCGCGCGTGTTGGCGGGATCGGGCCGCCCCGGCACCGCGGCCACGCACAACGCCGGCGCCTCCAGCACGGGGAGCCGCTCGGCATATGCGTCACGCGCCTCGGCCACCGAGCCGACCGTCGGCTCCGGCCCCAGCACCACGAAGCGGAGATCGGTGCGGCGCAGTCGCTCCCATGCCTTGAGCGTGATCTCCGGCCCGATGCCGGCAGGGTCGCCGAGGGTCAGTGCCAGCATGGGAAGGCCAGGGGCTCTGCCCCTGGACCCCGCCAAAGGCTCGCCTTTGGAAACCGCTCATAAGATCGGGATCCAAGGGCTTCCGGCCCTTGGCGGGTCCAGGGCAGAGCCCTGGCCTTCCCGTCAAACGTGCAGCGCGCGCCCATCCGCCGCCAACGCCGCTTCCTTGACCGCCTCGCTCAGCGTCGGGTGTGCGTGGCAGATCCGGGCCACGTCCTCGGCGGAGGCGCCGAACTCCATGGCGGTGGCCAGCTCGGCGATCAGCGTGCCGGCGTCCGGCCCCACGATATGGGCGCCGAGCAGCCGGTCGGTCTTCTTGTCGGCCAGGATCTTCACGAACCCGTCGGTGCTGTTCATGGCACGCGCGCGGCCGTTGGCGCTGAACGGGAACTTGCCGACCTTGTAGGAGACGCCCTCGGCCTTCAGCTCCTCCTCGATCTTGCCGACGCCGGCCACCTCGGGCCAGGTGTAGACCACGCCGGGAATGACGCCGTAGTTCACGTGGCCGGCCTGGCCCACCAGCATCTCGGCCAACGCCACGCCCTCGTCCTCGGCCTTGTGCGCCAGCATCGGGCCCGCGATCACGTCGCCGATGGCGTAGATGCCGGGCACGTCCGTGGCGAAGTGGGCGTCGGTGGCCACGCGACCGCGCTCGTCCACGGTGACGCCGGCCTCCTCCAGCCCGAGCCCGGCGGTGACCGCGCGCCGGCCGATGCAGACCAGCACGATGTCGGCCTCCAAGTGCTCTGGCTCACCGCCCTTCGCCTTCTCGACCGTGACGGTGGCGCCGTCCTCGCGTGCCTCCACCTTGGTCACCTTGTGGCCGAGCCTGAACTTCATGCCCTGCTTGGACAGCACGCGCTCGAACGTCTTGGCCACCTCGCCATCGATGCCGGGCACCAGCCGGTCCAGGAACTCGACCACGGTGACCTCGGAGCCCAGCCGCTTCCAGACGCTGCCGAGCTCAAGCCCGATCACGCCGCCGCCGATCACCAGCAGCCGCTTGGGCACTTCCGACAGCTCAAGCGCCCCGGTGGAGCTGACCACCCGCTTCTCGTCGATGGTGACGCCGGGCAGCGATACGCTGTCGCTGCCGGTGGCGATCACGATCGACCGGGTGCTGAAGCTCTTGCCCTCGACCTCGACCCTGCCGGCGGATGCGATCCGGCCGGCGCCCTTCAGCCAGGCGACGTTGTTCTTCTTGAACAGGAACTCGACGCCCTTGGTGTTGGCGGCGACCACCTCGTTCTTGCGCGCATGCATCCGGGCCAGGTCCAGCGTCACCTCGCCCACGTTGATGCCGTGGGCGGCGAAGCCCTCCTTTGCCTCGTGGAAGCTTTCCGAGCTCTGCAGCAGCGCCTTGGACGGGATGCAGCCGATGTTGAGGCAGGTGCCGCCCAGCGTCGCCCGCTTCTCGACGCAGGCGACCCGCAGGCCCAGCTGGGCGGCGCGGATCGCGCATACGTAGCCGCCGGGGCCGGCACCGATGACGATCAAGTCGTAGTCGGTCTCGCCGACATCGGCCGGCGCCGCGGCGGGCGCCCCGGTGGGGGCAGGCGGGGGTGGCTTGGCGGCATTGCCGGACGAGGCCGGCTGCCCGTTCGCGAGGCTGTCGCCCCGCGAGGCGGTCTCGGGCTGCGGCAGGTAGCTTCCCGAGGGTGGCATTGCGGTGCCGGCGTCGGCACCGGCCTGCGGCCGCGTGTCCGCCCCGTTCCTCGTTCCGGCCATGGCCCCGCCGCCGATCGTGGTCAGCAACGCGCCGACCTCGACCTCCGCGCCCTCCGCCACGGCGTGCTCACCCAGCACGCCCGCCTCGGGACTGGCGACCTCGACGCTGACCTTGTCGGTCTCGAGCTCGGCCACGGCCTCGTCGGCGGCGACCGCCTCGCCCGGCTGTTTCAGCCATTTGGAAACGGTGGCGGTGGTGACGCTCTCGCCAAGGGTGGGGACCCGGATGTCGGTCATGTATCAGTCCTGTTGAGGCCGGAGCGCCATATGGGGCATGCCTCACATGGCGCCTGGACCCGCCGGAGCCAACCGCCCCGATACGGCAGAGGTCAGAGGTCCAGAAGCAGGCGGCGGGGATCCTCGATGCCGTCCTTGACGCGTACCAGGAAGCTCACCGCCTCCTTGCCGTCGATGACGCGGTGGTCGTACGACAGCGCCACGTACATCATCGGCCGGATCACCACCTGACCGCCCACCGCGATCGGCCGCTCCTGGATCTTGTGCATGCCCAGGATCGCCGATTGCGGCGGGTTCAGGATCGGCGTCGACATCAGCGAGCCGTAAATGCCCCCATTGGTGATCGAGAAGGTGCCGCCGGTGAGTTCGTCGATCTTGAGCTGACCGTCGCGGGCGCGCCGGCCGAAGCCCGCGATCGAGCGCTCGATGTCGGCGAAGCCCATGTGGTCGGCGTCGCGCAGCACCGGCACCACCAGCCCGCTCGGGCCGCCGACGGCGATGCCCATATGGACGAAGTTGCGGTAGACGATGTCGTCGCCGTCGATCTCGGCGTTGACCGCCGGGAATTCCTTCAACGCCACCACGCAGGCGCGGACGAAGATCGACATGAAGCCGAGCCGGGCGCCGGCGTGCTTCTTCTCGAACGCGTCCTTGTAGTCGGCGCGCA
>CAXUBN010000085.1:0-8714 GCA_964249255.1 uncultured Acetobacteraceae bacterium
GACCACGCCGGTCGCCGGGGCGGCGGCCGGCGTGGTCGATGCCACCGGGGTTGCGGTGGCACACTGGGTGGCGCGGAAGGTCTTCCAGTCAGCCCCGTCCAGCGTGCCCGCCGTCTTGGCCGCCTTGTACTTGAGCGAGCAGTCCTTCAGGCCGGCCGCTTGGACCGCCGACGACGCCATCAGCGCCACCGATATCACCGCCGCCACCCAACCCATCCTCGCCATCGACCCGTCCTCCCGCCATGTTGGTGCGCCACCGTATCGAGATCGGCGCGGTTCGCCTAGATCGTTGCCGATCGCATCCGGCGAGGTGCCGTGGCCCTGGCGGACATCGGGTCCGGCCGGTCGCGCTACCGCCCGCCGCCGATCAACCGCTGCACCAGCCCACCGAAGTCGAAGCCTCCGCCAGGACCCTGCGGTGCCGCGTCCGTCCCTGCCATGACGCCGCCCTGCGGGGCAATGTCGCTCGACATCTGCCCGCCCGGGGCCTGCGCTCCGGACGTCTGGCTGTCCACCGCGTGCGGCAGCAGGTGCGCCAGCATCTGCGTGGCGACGCTGGCCGGCACGCCGTGTGCCTCGGCGAAGCTCTCGATCTGCTCCGGCGGGAACACCCGCGTCACCTCCTCCGCCGCCAGCGGCAGGTTGGACCCGGATCCGACCCAGGACTGCATCTTGTCGCCGAGCCCGGCCGACTCGAACTTCGACATCAGGCCCGGCAGGCCACCGGCGCTGGAGAACGCGGTCGACAGGAGGCCGCCCGCCGCCTGCTGATGGTCCTCGTTCTGCATCAGGCCGCCCAGCGACCCCAGGAACCCACTCATCGACGCATCCTCGCTGTTCGGCGCCGGCCCGGTTCGGACCAGACATCGTTGCGCATCGAACGGGGCGCCGCGGCCGTGGTTCCAGGCCACCGGCCGGCGCTGCAACCCACCAGGCCATCGGCCGGTGCTGCAACCCACGGTGCCGCCTGGCTGTTGATGTGGGGAAATGCCGCATCCCGCGACCTGGCTGAAAGTGCGCCCCGACGGGCTGTGGTGCGAGCCGGGCGGCTTCCACATCGACCCGGTGGTGCCGGTGGAGCGCGCCGTCGTCACCCACGCCCATGCCGACCACGCCCGCCCCGGCAGCGGCGCCGTCCTGGCCAGCGCGGAAACGCTGGCGATCATGGACGTGCGCATGGGGCAGGGGCGCTCCGGCGTCACCCAACAGGCGCTGAACTACGGCGAGGTCATCCGCGAGGGCGAGGTCACGCTGTGGCTGCAGCCGGCCGGCCACGTGCTGGGCAGCGCGCAGGTGGCGATGGAGTATCGCGGCAGTCGCGTCGTGGTGTCCGGCGACTACAAGCGGGTGCCCGACCCCACCTGCCGGCCGTTCGAGCCGATCCCGTGCGACGTGTTCGTCACCGAGGCGACGTTCGGGCTGCCGGTGTTCCGCCATCCGCCCCCGGACGGCGAGGTGCGGCGGCTGCTGGACAGCGTGCGGTTGTTTCCTGGGCGCACCCACGTGGTCGGCTGCTACGCGCTGGGCAAGTGCCAGCGCCTGATCCGGCTGCTGCGGGAGGCGGGCCACGACGGGCCGCTCTACCTGCACGGGGCGCTGATGCCGGTGTGCCGCGCCTACGAGGCGATGGGCGTGGCGCTGGGCGATCTGCGCCCCGCCACGGTGGCGGCCAAGGCCGAGCTGGTGGGGGCGATCGTGCTGGCGCCGCCGTCCGCGATCGCCGATCGCTGGGCGCGGCGGCTGTCCGACCCGGTGACCTGCCTGGCCTCGGGCTGGATGCGGGTGCGACAGCGCGCGCGGGCCAAGGGCATCGAGCTGCCGCTGGTGATCTCCGACCATTGCGACTGGGACGAGCTGTGCCGGACACTCACCGACGTCGACGCCCCGGAGGTGTGGGTCACGCACGGCCGAGAGGAGGCTCTCATCCACGCCGCCGAGGCGCAGGGGCGCGTCGGCCGGGCGCTCCGCCTGGTCGGCTACGGCGACGAGGAGGAGGATGCGGCGCCCGATGCCGTCCCCTCGGTTGCGGATCCCGCACCGGATCCCGCTCCAAACGCGACCACCGCATGATCGCCTTCGCCGAGCTGCTGGAACGGCTGACGCTCAGCCCCGGCCGCCTGGCCAAGATCGCGCTTCTGCGCCGCTTCTTCGAAACGGAGCCCGATCCCGACCGCGGCATCGGCCTCGCGGCGCTGACCGGCGAGCTGGCCTTCCAGGCCGCCAAGCCCGCCCTGATCCGGGCCCTCGCCGAGGAGCGCACCGACCCGGTGCTGTTCGCCTGGTCCTACGACTACGTGGGCGATCTGGCCGAGACGGTCTCGCTGATGTGGCCGGAACGGCCGACCAACGCGTCCCCGCCGCTGCTGGCCGAGGTGGTGGCCTCCCTGGCGCTGACGCCCAAGGCGGAGCTGCCCGCCCTGGTGGCCGGCTGGCTCGACGCCTCGCCCACCGCGGTCCGCTTCGCCATCCTGAAGCTGATCACCCGCACCATGCGGGTCGGCGCCTCGGTGCGGCTGGCCAAGATCGCGCTGGCCGAGCTGAGCGGCGGCGCCATCGCGGCCGACGACATCGAGGAGGTGTGGCACGGGCTGCTACCGCCCTACGCCGAGCTGTTCGCCTGGGTGGAGGGCAGGGGACCCCGGCCCGACCCCGCGGACGCGCCGGTGTTCCGGCCGCCGATGCTGGCCCAGCCGCTGGAGGCGGCCGACCTGGCCGCGCTGCCGTTCGACCAGTTCGCCGCCGAATGGAAGTGGGACGGCATCCGCGTGCAGATCGTCTCCACCCCCGGCGGCCGGCGGCTCTACTCGCGCAGCGCCGACGACATCTCGGGCGCGTTTCCCGAGATCGTCGAGTGCATGGGCTTCGATGCGGTGCTGGACGGCGAGCTGCTGGTGCTGCGGGACGGCGTCGTGGCGTCGTTCGCCGACCTGCAGCAGCGCCTGAACCGCAAGGCGCCGACCGCCCGCACCCAGGCCGAGTTCCCGGTGGCGGTGCGGCTCTACGACATCCTGTTCGACCGCGGCGAGGACGTGCGGCCGCTACCCTTCACCGAGCGGCGCCGGCTGCTGGACGCGTTCGTGGCGCGCGAGCGGCCCGGGCGCATGGACCTGTCCGAGCTCGTGGTCGCCCCCGACCTCCAGGCGCTGTCGGTGCTGCGCGACGGCGCCCGCGCCGCCTCCATCGAGGGGCTGATGCTCAAGCGCCGCGACAGCCCCTACCTGCCCGGCCGGCCCAAGGGGATGTGGTGGAAGTGGAAGCGCGACCCGCTGGTGGTGGACGCGGTGCTGATGTACGCGCAGCGCGGCCACGGCAAGCGCTCCTCGTTCTACTCCGACTACACTTTCGGTCTGTGGCGCGAGAGCGAGGCCGGTGCGGAGGAGCTGGTCCCGGTCGGCAAGGCCTATTCCGGCTTCACCGACGCCGAGCTGGTGCAGCTCGACCGCTGGATCCGCAACAACACCACGGGGCGCTTTGGCCCGGTGCGCGAGGTGGACCACGACCCGCGCAGCGGCATCGTGCTGGAGATCGCATTCGACGGGGCGCAGCGCTCGAACCGCCACAAGTCCGGCGTGGCGCTGCGCTTTCCGCGGGTGGCGCGCATCCGGATGGACAAGCGGCCGGAGGATGCGGACCGCCTGCAGGACCTGATGCGGATGATCGCGTGAGCGGATGGCGGCAGGTGAAACCGGAGCGGAGCGTGTGAGGCGCCGTCGCGACAAGCTGAAGGCCGCAGGGTTGCGGCCCGTGCAGATCTGGCTGCCCGACATCCGTGCGCCGGGCTTCGCTTGGGAATGTATCCGGCAGTCGCGGATGATCCGGGCTGTCGAAGCGCGAGCTGATCCCGATGACGATCGTTGGCATGGCGTGACGGACATGAGCGGCTGGATGGCGTGAGGCGCGGTGACTTGGTCGCCGTCGCGCTGCAGGGAGAGGCAAGGCAAACCTCGGCCGGCGCTGGTCGTGCAAGCCGACCACTTGTCGGATCTGCCCGCCATCACGGTGCTGCCGGTCACGGGCACGCTGATCGATGTCCCCCTCCTGCGGATCCTGATCGATCCGTCCGAATGCAACGGCCTAGTCAAGCCATCGCAAATCATGGTCGACAAGGTACAGACGCCGGCGCGAGGAAAGCCCGGACTGGCCTAAAGCCGCTCCGCCCGCCGATACCAATCGTCATGAGTGCCGGCGATGGCCAAGCCTGGGCGTCGACAGTCCCAAAGCACCGTTGGCACCGCGATGCCACGCTGTCGATGCGGCCAGGCGCCTCGTTTGGGTGTTCGTCGGCCGGACCGCGCCACGGTGTATCGACGTTGTGCCGATTCCACGACTAGAAACGAGGCCATGCTCCCAGCCGCGGCCAGCGACCCGGTCCTGACTCGCCTCCGCTCGGCTCTTGTCGGCCTTTACGGATCGCGGCTGGAGCGCGTCCTGCTGTTCGGCTCCCGCGCCCGCGGCGAGGCTGGGCCCCGATCGGACTACGACGTGGCGGTATTTCTCGACCCGCTGGACGATCGCTGGGCCGAATTCGACCGGCTTGCCGACCTGCGCGTGCGTTTCCTCGACGAGACGGGCGCCTTCATCGATGCCAAACCCTATGCCGCAAGCACCTACGGCGACCCCACGCCGCTGATGCACGAGATCCGGCGCGACGGCCTGGAACTGTGACCGAGGAAGCCAGGATGTTCCTGGCGAAGGCTGTCAGGCTGCTGGGCGAGGCCGACACGATGCTGTCGGTCAGCCTGACCGAGGCCGCCGGCCGCTCCGCCTACCTTGCGGGCTTCCACGCCGCGCAGGCGTTGATCTTCGAGCGCCTGCGCAGGGTCCTGAAGACGCATGCCGGTGTGCACGCGGAGTTCCTGCGCCTGACGAGGGATGATCCGCGGCTGGATGCCGACCTGCGGATCTTCCTGTCACGGAGCTACAACCTCAAGGCGACCGCCGACTACGAGACCGATCCGCAGATCGGCATCACCCGGACACGCGCCGAAGAGGCCATCGCGACCGGACGGCGTTTCATCGCCTGCATCGAGGATATGGTCAGGTGAGGAAGGGTTGTATCGGGGTGGTCCAGGCCCAGAGCAGTCCATCTGCTAGTTCTGCGATGCGAACTACTGACGGGGTAATGGCGCCTGAGCCTTTTGGGCGTCCAGCCTTCGATCTAGCGCATGAACTGGTTGGGGCGACCCTTCTGGTGGATGGTGTTGGCGGCGTGATCGTCGAGACGGAAGCCTATGACCGTACCGATCCGGCCTCGCACAGTGTTGGTGGCCCAACCCGCTGTAACGCCGCGATGTTCGGGCCGGTCGGCCGCGCCTACGTCTATCGGTCCTACGGCCTGCATTGGTGCCTGAACCTGGTATGCGGTCCCGAGCCGGGCGGGGCCGTGCTGATCCGGGCGCTGGAGCCGACGCACGGGTTGGACGTCATGCATGACCGCCGCGACACGCGGATCGTACGGGATCTTTGCCGCGGTCCCGGCCGCGTGTGTCAGGCGCTGGCGGTCACCGGGGCCCTGGACCACCATTCGCTCAAGGCGCCGCCGTTCGAGCTGCGGATGGGAACTGGGACTGTGCAAGTCGTGGCCGGTCCGCGCATCGGCATCACCCGCGGGACAGAAACGCCATGGCGCTTCAGCCTGGCGGGATCGCGGTTCGTGAGCGGGAAAAGGCCAGGGGCGCTGCCCCTGGACTCCGCCAGGGTCGGCGACCCCGGACCCGCGACGGTTTAGCCGTCGGCGCCGCTGCCGGAGCCGGTGATGCCGGCGCGGGACGGGGCATCGGAGTTGGGCTGGATCGTGCGGGTGATCGCGGCCACCTCCTCGTCGCTGGTGACCTCGGCGGCGTCAAGCCGGGCGCCCTGCCGGGTCTCGGCCAGCGCCTCCTCGGCCGCCTCCGGATCGGTGCGGGTGGCCTCGGCCATCAGCCGCTCGGCCTCGTCGAGGTTGCCCTCGTGCTGCGCCCGCATCGACGCCTCGGCCAGCCGGCGTGCCAAGCCGTGCTTGTCCTCGCCGACGTTGTTCGGGTCGTGGATGGCGGCCATGAGCAATGTCCCTCGCTGTTCCGGGCGCAAACCGCCGGTGCCGCGCCCGGTTGCACGGGCGCCGGCGGCCCGCCGTCACTGCGGGCCGATCTCGGCGCTGTTCAGGCCGTAATCCTGCGGGATGTGGGTGCCGACCAGCAGCTCCATCTCCGGATCGTGGCGCTTGATGGCGGCGTCGAGCGCCGGCTGGATGCGGTAGGAGATGTCGTAGGCGGACGCGTACTGCTGCAGCTCGAGGTCCCCGGTGAGATCGGGGTTGGGCGTGCCGCAGATATTCACCGCCCGGTAGAACGGCACCCGGAAGTCGCGCACCTGCGTGCCGAGGCAGGCGGTGTCGCCGGGCCGCGGCGGGTGGAAGTCGACCCCGCAGCCGGCCAGAAGTGCGAGGGCGGGGAGAGCGGCGAGAAGGGTCATCACACGCAGGGCGATCATGGCAGTGACCTCGTCATCCGATCGGGAGGCCAACGGCGCGCCGGATCGCCGGTTGCGGCGCCTGCCCGCGACGCCCGCGGCGGTCGCTTCCGGTCCCTGCCGCCCAGCGTTATAGGAGGCGAACGAAACGCAGGAACCTGGGGAACAACGGCATGGGCGTCGACGCCACCACCTACCGCGAGGCGATGTCCCGGCTCGGCGCCGCGGTGAACATCATCACCACCCGCGACGAGACCGGGCCGCACGGCTTCACCGCGTCCGCCGTGTGCTCGGTCACCGACGCGCCGCCGACCCTGCTGGTCTGCGTCAACCGCAACGTCCGCTCGCGCTCGACCATCCGGCTGGATGCGCCGATCTGCATCAACACGCTGAGCCACGCGCAGCAGCACGTGTCGACCGCCTTCTCGTCCAGCAAGCTGGAGATGGCAGAGCGCTTCGTCATCGGCACCTGGACCACCCTGGAAACCGGTGCCCCGGTGCTGGAGCAGGCGCTGATGTCGTTCGACTGCCTGATCTCCGACATCCACGAGGTCGGCACCCACAGCGTGGTGTTCTGCGGGATCCAGGCGATCCGCCTGGGCGACCCGGCGGAGGCGCTGGTCTACTTCTCGCGCGGCTACCACAGCGTCGGCACCCGCCCGGCCTGAGTTCTGCCGGCACGCGGGGGCGACGTTTCAATTTCTTATGACCAAAGGGTCGTCAACCCGACTCGACGGGATGACGTTTTCGAGCCGATCCCGCCCCCGGGCGTCGGTGCACGGGGCGGTCCACGGTTGAAGGAACGAGCGTCGCATGGCCACCCAGCACAAGAAGGACGAGCATCTCGCGGCCGACACGGTCGAGGCGGGCCATCAGGGCCGGGTCAAGGATCCCGCGCATGACGGCCGGCTGAAGGACAACAAGGACCACGGCGTCAGCAAGCACACCACAGATCACCTGACCGACGTCGAGCACAACGCCCAGGGCCGGGTGAAGGACCCCAAGCACGATGGCCGGTTGAAGAACAACCGCCACTAGGACGATCGCCCCGGCGCCACCGTATGGTGGCGTCGGGCCACCGTTTCCGCGTCGCGCAGATGTTCAGGATAGGGCTGACGGTCGCCAATGTGGCTAGGGGTAGAGTGACATCCGGGCAGATGTTGCGTCGCTGCAGAATCGCACTGCGTCCAGCACCCCGACCGCCGCCACGAACGGGACGGTCGAGATCTTCCGTCGCGCCGACCGCTGCCTCAGGCCCCGGCCACCAGCGCCTGCCAGCCCGGTCCGCCCAGAGTCCAGGCGAGCAGGGCCTTCTGCGCGTGCAGCCGGTTCTCGGCCTCGTCGAACACCACCGACCAGCGTCCCTCCATCACCTCGTCGGTGACCTCCTCGCCGCGATGCGCGGGCAGGCAGTGCATGAACAGCGCGTCGGGTGCCGCCAGTTCCATCAGCGCCGCGTCGACCCGGAACGCTTCCAGCCGTGCGTGCCGGGTCCCGGCGGAACCGTTCCCGGCCGCATCGTCCGACATGCTGGTCCAGGTGTCGGTGACGACGCAGTCGGCATCCCGGACCGCGGCGCCGGCGTCGTCCAGCAGCTCGATGCGGCCGGGCGCCCCCGCCGCCATGGAAGCCGCCGCCCAGTCCAGCACCTCGCGGCGCGGCCGCAGTTCGGGCGGCGTCGCCAGCCGCAGGGTGAAGCCGAAGCGCATCGCCGCCTCGATCCAGCTGGCGGCCACGTTGTTGCCGTCGCCGCACCAAGCCACCACCTGCCCCGTGACCGGGCCGCGATGCTCCTCCAGCGTCAGGATGTCGGCCAGCAGCTGCGCCGGGTGCGACGCGTCGGTGAGCCCGTTGATCACCGGGATGGTGGCGTGCTCGGCCAGCGCGCGCAGCTTGGGCGCGTGGTCGGTGCGCAGCACCAGCGCGTCCAGGAAGCGCGACAGCACCCGGGCGGTGTCGGCGACCGTTTCGCCGCGGCCGAGCTGCATGTCGCGCGGGCTCAGCACCACCACGTCGCCGCCCAGCTGGCGCATCGCCACCTCGAACGACACCCGGGTGCGCGTGGATGGCCGTTCCAGCATCAGCCCCAGCGTCATCCCCTCGAACGGCCGGCGCGGGTGCATCCGCCGGCCGGCGCGGTGCGCCCGCTTCATCGCCGCCGCCGCGTCGACGATCGCGCGCAGCACCGCGGCGTCGCACTGCCACAGGTCCAGGAAGTGCCGCGGTCCCGCGGCCTGGGTCGATGCCGCGGCATCGACCCAGGC
>CAXUBN010000086.1:0-8683 GCA_964249255.1 uncultured Acetobacteraceae bacterium
CGCGGCGAACGGGCCGGCGGCGCTGGAACTGCAGCACCTCGTGCCGCAGCTGATCGCGCGCATCAACGGGGCGCTGGGCTGCGCGCTGGTCGAGCGGGTGCGTTTCGTGCAGCAGGACCCGGCGCCCGCCGCCGGCAACGCGGTGCCGCGGCGTCCCGAGCCGGCGCCGGTCGCGGTGGCGCTGCCCGACGGGGCGTTGCACGATGCGCTGGCTCGCCTCGGCGGCCGCATCGCCGCCCGCACGCCCCCTTCGAGTGACTGAATGATCCGGAGCCGTTCGATGCCGACCCGACGTCACCTGCTGTTCGCCGCGGTTCCCGTCATGCTGGCCGGCCCGGCCATCCGCCCGATTATCCGCTCGGCCGCGGCGCAGCGTGCCGATGCCCGGATGAACGACCGCGCGGTGGGCCACGATGAAGCCAGGCTGGTGGTGCAGGAATGGTTCTCGCTCACCTGCAGCCATTGCGCGCACTTCTCGACGACCGTGTTCCCGGACGTGCAGGCGAGGCTGATCGACACCGGCCGGATCCGCTACGTGTTCCGCGACTTCCCCCTGGACCAGCTGGCGCTGACCGCCGCCATGGTGGCGCGCGCCCTGCCGCCCGACCGATACCTGCCGTTCGTCGAGACGCTGCTGTCGACGCAGGACCGGTGGGCGTTCAACCGCGCGGTCGATCCGATGGAGCAGCTGGGCCGCCAGGCGGCGCTGGCCGGGATGCCGCCGACCGACTTCCGGGCGGTGGTGGCGGACGAGCGGCTGCGCGATGCCATCTTACGGGAGCAGGACGACGGCCAGAAGCGCTACACCATCGACGGCACGCCGACCTTCGTCTTCGGCGCGCAGAAGATCAGCCCGCTGGCGAGCTACGCGGACTTCGCGGCCGGCGTGGAGAAGGGACTGGCCGCCGGCTAGGGCATCATCCGATCGAACCGGATCGGTCGACTGGACATGGAGGCTCGACATAAACCGGCAGCATGATCCGTGAGCCGGGGTGAATGCCCACTTCGATGACCCGTTCGCCCGCTTGGGCGACGAGTGGACGATCCTTGTGCTGTCGCTCCCGTCCGCAGCTCCCGGCCATCGGCTGAGATCTTGGCTGCCAAGTACGGCGTGCAGGGATTTGGCAGCGGATGCCGACGCTCACGCTCCGTCATCTCGAACGGGACGGACTGGTCCTTCGGCATCACCATCCGGAGGTCCCGCCCCGTGTCCGGTACGAGATCAGGGCCGTTGGCGAGGGCATGCGGTCGCTGGACGCGTTCGCCGGCTGGATCAGGGAAAACTGGCTTCCGATCGATCAGGCGAGGCGGAGCGTCGATGAACGACCCGGCGCGGACTGACCTGCCGTCATCCCGGCGGGACCACCGGTCCTGTTCTTCGGCTGCGACAACGATGGCACATCTCTTGCAAATAGTCCTGTAGTCCAGCCAGGATTCAATCATGAGCGCCACCATCGACGCCTCCCAAGGCCGTGCGACGCGGATCGACCTGTTCAGCTTCAGGACCGTGCAGATGCGGGCGTTCCACATGACGTGGCTCGCCTTCTTCGTCTGCTTCTATGCCTGGTTCGCCGCAGCCCCCCTGATGCCGGTGATCGCGAAACAGTTCCACCTGACCAAGCTGCAGGTGGCCAACATCAACATCGCGGCCGTGCTGGTCACCGTGGTCGGCCGGCTGGTGATCGGGCCGCTGTGCGACCGATACGGCCCCAGGCGCGCCTACATGTGGCTGCTGGTGGTGGGGGCGGTCCCGGTGTTCGGCCTGGCGTTCGCGCAGTCCTATGCCTCGTTGCTGTTCTTTCGCCTCCTGATCGGTCTGATCGGCGCCTCGTTCGTGATCTCGCAGTATCATGCCAGCGTCATGTTCGCGCCCAACGTGGTCGGCACCGCCAACGCCACCGTGGGCGGATGGGGCAATGCCGGCGCCGGCGTGGCGCAGTCGCTGATGCCGCTGCTGGTGACGCTGGCGGTCTCGCTCGGCATCGAGCAGGCCTATGGCTGGCGAGTGGCGCTGTTCGTGCCGGGCGTCGCCATGCTGCTCATGGCCGTGCTCTATGGACGCTTCACCCAGGACCTGCCGCAGGGAAGCCTCCATGCGGTGCGAGAGTCCGGGCTGCTGGTCTATGGACCCAAGAACACCGGCCTGGGCGCGATGGCGGTGGCGCTGCGCAACTACCGGGTGTGGCTGCTGGCCGCCTGCTACGGCGGCTGCTTCGGCATCGAGATCTTCATCCACAACATCGCCGCCACCTATTACATCCAGAACTTCGGGCTGACCCTGCAGACGGCCGGCCTCGCCGCCGGCGCGTTCGGGCTGCTGGCACTGGTCGCGCGCCCGCTGGGGGGCATCGTCAGCGATATCGTGGCCAGGCGTTCCGGCCTGGACGGACGGGTCTGGCTGCTGTTCGGCGTCATGGGCTGCGAGGGGATCGGCCTGCTGTTGTTCAGTCACGCCTCGGGGGCCGCGATCGCGGTGGCGGCGATGCTGTTCTTCGGCGTGTTCCTGCACATGTCGGCGGGCGCGATCTACTCGATCATGCCATTCATCGACCGTTCGGCGATGGGGGGCGTCTGCGGCGTGATCGGCGCCGGCGGCAACGTCGGTGCCGTGGTGGCGGCCCTGCTGAACCGACAGGTGCCCTCACAGGGGCATTGCATCACCATCATCGGCGTGGCGGTGATCCTGCTGGCCGGCTGCGCGCTTGGCGTGCGCTTCTCGGTCGAGAAGAAGGTGAGCGAGCGGGCGCTGTTTGACGAAGCGCTCGAGCAGCGGGCGATGGCCTGAGGCATGCTTCCGGGTTCTCGTTACGCTTGACGGAGGTGGGGGGTGGGGTCCCATTGCGCGCGGGCGGGGCGGGCCCCGCATCCCACTGCGCCGGAGTTCCCGCCGATGATCCTGTCACGCCGCACCCTGATCCTAGCCGCAGCGCCGGCGTTGCTGACCGTCCGTCCGGCCCTGGCGGCGCCGGATGGGTTCATGACGACCCGCGTCCTGGGCTCGCCCACCGCCAGGCTGGTGGTGCAGGAATGGTTCTCGCTCACCTGCACCCATTGCGCCCGCTTCAGCCAGACCGTGTTTCCCGAGGTCAAGGCCAAGCTGATCGATACCGGTCGCATCCGCTACGTGTACGGCGACTTTCCGCTCGACCAGGTGGCGCTGACCGCGGCGGTGGTCGCCCGCACCCTCCCACCGGAGCGCTACGAGCCGTTCGTGCAGGCGCTGTTCGCTTCGCAGGAGCAGTGGGCGTTCTCGCAGAACACCGATCCGGTCGCCAGGCTGGCGCAGATGGCGGCGCTGGCCGGGCTGCCGCACGACGCCTTCCAGGCGGCGATCGACGACAAGGCGCTGAAGCAGGCGATCCTGGACGAGCAGAACGGCGCCCAGGCCAAGTACAAGATCGACAGCACGCCGTCCTTCGTGTTCGGCACCAAGCTGTTCACCGGCGAGATGGACTACGACACCTTTCTCAAGCAGGCGACCGACGCCGGCGCCTGACGAGGTACGGCCGCCGGCGACGATCCAAGGAGGCCTACGGATCGAGGAGCGTCGGGACGCCGACGTCACGATCCGGCCAACCCCAACCGCGCCACGGCGCCAACGTTGGCCTCTCCCAGGCTCCTGAACGCACGCGGGATCAGACGGTGCGGTAGCCGCCGCCGGACGAACGGCGGTTGCCGTTGTTCCGGCCCGCACCGCCGGCCGGCGCGCTGACCAGCGCCGGCGTGATGCCCGCCGCCCGGGCGGCCGCGCCCGCCGCTGCCCAGCACCGGTGGGCGCATGGTGGACTTCTCCGCCGTCTCGGAATGGAACGGGTGGTCGGTGAACACCGGAAGCGGCTTGCCGATCTCGCGCTCGATGTCGCGCAGCCAGGCGCGCTGCTCGGCATCGCACAGCGAGATCGCCCAGCCCTCGCGGCCGGCGCGCGCGGTGCGGCCGATCCGGTGCACGTAGCTTTCGGGAACGTTGGGCAGGTCGTAGTTGAACACGTGGCTGATGTCGTCGACGTCGATGCCGCGCGCCGCGATGTCGGTGGCGACCAGCACCTTGACGGCACCCGACTTGAACCCGGCCAGCGCGCGCTCGCGTGCGCCCTGGCTCTTGTTGCCGTGGATCGCCTCGGCCGCGATGCCTTCGCGCACCAGGAACTCGACCACCTTGTTGGCCTCGTGCTTCATCAGCGTGAACACGATGGCGCGCACCACCTTGGGGCTCTGCACCAGCATCAGCATCGCGTTCTTCTTATTCGTATCGTCCACGAACATCACCGCCTGGCGGATGCGCTCCACCGTGGTGGAGGGGGGCGTGACCTCGACGCGGGCCGGGTCGCGCAGCAGGCTGCCGGCCAGCTCGGCGATCGAGCTCGGCATGGTGGCCGAGAACAGCAGCGTCTGCCGTTCCTTGGGGATCAGGGCGACGATGCGGCGGATGTCGCGCACGAAGCCCATGTCCAGCATGCGGTCGGCCTCGTCCAGCACCAGCACCTCGACGTGGGCCAGATTGACGTGGCCCTGGTTGATGAGGTCGAGCAGCCGGCCGGGGGCCGCGGTCAGCACGTCCACGCCGCGGCGCATGGCGTCCACCTGCCGGCCCTGGCCGACACCGCCGAAGATAACCGCGTGGCTGAGCCGCATGTGCCGGCCATAGGCGACGAAGCTTTCGTCGATCTGCGAGGCGAGCTCGCGCGTCGGCGCCAGCACCAGCACGCGCGGACCCTTGGGCGTGTGCGGCACGCGGTGCTGCGCCAGCCGGTGCAGGATCGGCAGCGCGAACGCGGCGGTCTTGCCGGTGCCGGTCTGCGCCAGCCCGAGCAGGTCGCGCCCGTTCAGCAGGTGGGGGATGGCCCCGGCCTGGATCGGGGTCGGCGTGGTGTAGCCTTCCTCGGTCAGGGCACGGAGGAGCGGTTCGGCGAGCTTAAGGTCCGTGAAGCTGGTCATGGGATGGGAGGACGCCTCCTGGCGTCTGATCCGGCCGGCGGCACCGGGCCGCGATGGGGAAGATCGATCGATGGGGTGAGGGGATCGATGGCGCGGCGCGGACGCCGTATCGACGGGGGTGGTGAGGGCGCGCCGTTCCTGTGAAGAAGCGATCCTCTGCGCCGGATCGTTTCCTCGACTGGGAGGCGTCAGGCGCTGCGCAGGGCACCTCACGATGGAGGGCACATAGCGAGTGTCGATGCGCAACGCAAGCGGGATCGCTTCAGGACCCGGACGCCGGAACCACCGGCCCCGGTAGGGTCCAAGAGCGTCCTGCCGGAGGGACGCTGGCGCGCGACACCCCCGACCTATCCTTAATGCCCCGCCCCGAACGATGCCGGCGGCACGTTGCCATCGGCGGGATAGGCCGGCAGCGGCGGGGGCGGCTGCGGCACCCGGTGCGGAGTCTGCGCGAGCCGGTCCAGCAGCGTCCTCACCCCGGTTTCCAGCTGGATGTCGTGGTCGAACTGGAACTCGCCCGGCACGTCCTCGACCATGATGTCGGGATCGACGCCGTGGTTCTCGATCACCCACTGCCCGTCGGTGCCGTACAGGCTATCCTCCGACACGGTGATGGAGCCGCCGTCGAGCAGCGGCCAGTTGCCGCGGATGCCGCGCACGCCACCCCAGGTGCGGGTGCCGATCAGCGGCCCCAGCCCGTACTTCCTGAAGTAAAAGGGGAAGATGTCGCCGTCCGAGGCGGAGTAATGGTTCATCAGCACGGCCTTCGGTCCGTCCAGCATCTGCTGCGGGATGTCGAGGGCCGCCCCCTCGCGGTTGGTGGACATGCCGATCAGCACCCGGCGAAGCCGCTCCAGCACGATCTGGTCGATGAAGCCGCCGTTGTTCCAGCGATCGTCGATCAGCAGCGCCTGCTTGCTCATCTGCGGGTAGAACTGACGGACGAACTGCTCCATCCCCAGGGTTTCCATGTCGGACAGGTAGACGTAGCCGACGCGGCCACCGGACAGCCGGTCCACCTTCTCGCGGTTGTGGTCGATCCAGTACTGCTCGCGCACCGCCAGCTCGTTGGCGAGCGGCAGCACCGTCACGTCACGCCGCGGCGCCGTGGCCGAGCGCGCCACCGTCAGCGTGACCGGGCCCGACAGGCCGACCATCATGCTGTCTGGGCTGTCGGGTGCGCGCAGCTCGCGACCGTTCACCGCCAGCAGCTCATCGCCCTCGCGCACGTCGAGGCCGGGGCCGGTGAGCGGGCTGCGATATCGCTCGCGGGTGTTGTCGCCCCCATAGATCCTGGCAAAGCGGTAGCGGCCCGTGCCGTTGTCCAGCGCGTAGTCGGCGCCCAACAGCGGCGTCGCCACCGGCTCCGTCAGGTCGCCGTCGTCGCCGCCGCCGACGTAGGTGTGCGAGTTGCCGAGCTCGCCCTGCACCTGGCCGATCAGGTAGTTCAGGTCGTCGCGGGTGCCGACCAGCGGCAGCAGGCGGGCGTAGGCGTCGTGCACGCGCTGCCAGTCGTCGCCGTTCATGGAGGGGCGATAGAACAGGTCCCGCTCGAGCCGCCACGCGTTCTCGAACATCTCGGCCCATTCCCCGCGCGGATCGACCCGCTCGCGCATGGTGTCGAGGCGGAGCGGCTTGTTGTTGTTCGTCTTGCCGTCGGTCAGGGGTTTCGCGTCGATGATCGTCCAGTCCCGGTCGTGCTTGATCAGCACGCGCGTGCCGTCGGCCGACAGCGCGTAGCTGTCCAGGCCCACCGCCACGGTGGCGTCCTTGCGGGCGTCGAGGTCGTAGACGTGCAGCGCCGCCTTCTCGCCGGGTAGACTCCCCTCGATCAGCGACGGCGGCTGCGCCAGGAAGAAGATGCGGTGATCGCGCGCGTCCATCGCGCCGATGTCGGTGGGTTCGACCGGCACCGGCACCGCGCGCGCCATCAGCCCGTCCAGGTCGATCCGGATCGCCGCCGACAGGCCGGGGTGCCAGGTGCTGGCGCTGTCGGCGGGGGCGGAGATGGGGGCGGGCGGCGTGCCGGTGCTTCCAGCGGCGGTCGCGGCCGGCCTGCCGTGTGCGGGTGCGTTGGCAGTGGCCGCATCGGGCCTCCCGCCGCTGATCGTCCCCTCGTCCGATCGCGGCGCGAACGGCGAGGGCGTCGCGGCGGCCAGCGTGGCCGCATAGATCCCGTCCGCCTTCAGGGTCGCGACGTTGAACTCGCTCGACGAGAAGGCCGGCAGCTCGTGGCGGCTGGAGATGAAGTAAAGGTAGCGGCCGTCCGGTGAAAAGGCCGGATCGTGATCGTTGTTCATTGCGTCGCTGACCACGGTGTCGCGCGGCAGCGCGATCTCGTAGAGGTGGATCGCGCGCGTCCTGCTGTCGCGCCTGGTGCTGTAGGCGAGCCACTTGCCGTCGGGCGAGAACGCCGCATCGTGGATCTCGGCGTCGTGGTCGGACGCCACCAGGCGCGGTGCCGTGCCGCCGGTGTCGATCAGCCAAAGGTTGTGGTTGGCGTCCGGCACCGCCAGCGTGTGGCCGTCCGGCGACCACACCGGGGTATAGAAGAATCCGGTCCGGAAGCGGGTGACGACCCGTTCCGGTCCACCCGCCGCGGGCCGGATCGCCACCTGCTGGTTGCCGCCCGCGTCGGTGGTGTAGGCGATCGTGCGGCCGTCCGGAGACCAGGCTGGATGGTCCTCGTCCGCGTTGCTGGTGTTCGTGAGGTCGCGGATGGCGCCGTGCTCGGCCGGCATGGTATGGATGTCGCCGCGCGCCGAGAAGGCGACGCGGTTGCCGTTGGGGGCGATCGCGTAGTCCACGTCCTGCGCGGTGTCGACGTCGCGGATGGCGCCGGCGACCTTGATCCAGCGCGGCTGCGTGCGCGTGCCATCGTCCGGCACATCCACCCGGACCTCGCGCAAGGCCTGGCTCGGCAGGTCGACCGCCCACAGCCTGCCCCCCTGCTGGAAGGTGATGCTGTCGTCGCCGTAGGACGGGAACTCGATGTCATAGTCGGCGAAGTGCGTGACCTGATCGGTCCGCTTCGTGTCCAGGTCGTAGACCCAGATGTTCTCGCGCCGGTTCGCGTCGCGGTCGGACAGGAAGTAGATCTTGCGCCCGACCCACATCGGCGAGGTGGACGTGCCCTTCCAGTCGGTGATGTGGGTCAGCGCCCTTGTATCGAAATCGTAGGTATCGACCGCCTCCGCGCGGCCGCCGTCGTAGCGCTTCCAGGTGCGGAAGTCGCGGAACAGGCGCGTGAAGGCGATCGTGTGGCCGTCCGGGCCATAGGTCAGCAGCCCGCCGCGGTCGAGCGGCAGCACGGTCGGCAGGCCGCCCGCCAGCGGCACCGTGAACAATCGTTGCACCGACGGGTTCCAGCTCATCCGACGCGACATGAACACGATGTTCCGCGAGTCCGGGGTCCAGGTGACCACCAGGTTGTCTGGACCCCACCGCGTCGGTGCCTTGGGCACGATATCGGAATGGAAGGTCAGCCGCCGTGCCTCGCCGCCGGTGGCGGGGATGACGTAGACGTCCTCGTTGCCCTGCGTGCTGGCGGTATAGGCGATCCACCGCCCGTCCGGGGAGAAGCGCGGCATCACGTCCTGGCCGGGGTCGGCGGTGAGCCGCAGGGCGGTGCCGCCCGCCTTGGGCACGCTCCACAGGTTGCCGTGCGCCACGAACACGATGCGGCCGCCCGACGCGTTGGGGAACCGCATCAGGGTCGGCGCCGCGGCGTGGGCTGGCGCCGCTGCCG
>CAXUBN010000087.1:0-8635 GCA_964249255.1 uncultured Acetobacteraceae bacterium
GCCGGGCGAGCCCGGCGACCGCTGCGCGGTGGGGCCGCTGGTGTTCCGCCACGAAGCGCAGGGGCCGCGCTCTGCCCGCGGCGGGGCGGAGGGGGGCGGCCACCACCATCCCACGGCCCGGGGGCCGACGCGCGGCGGCACGGTGTCGCGCCCCTGCTTCGTGGCCGATGCCGGCCGCATGATCCTGCCCGCGTTCGGTGCCTACACCGGCGGCCTGGACGTGATGCATCCGGCGATCGCGACGCTGTTCCCGCGCGGCGGCCGCGCCTTCCTGCTCGGCGCCGAGCGGTTGTTCAGCTTCGCGCTGGCCGAGATCGTGACGATCCGAAACGGAAACCCGGGCCGGGGCTGAGCTGTTCCAGTTCCTTGGCAGTGTCTTGATCCAAGGGGAGCGATGGCGGCGGCGCGGAAGGCAAGTGTGGGGGACGGGCGTGGAAAGGCTGGAACGTCGCGATTGGCCGGCGATACCGGGCCGGTGGCGCTGCTCTGGCTGCGGCAGGACCTGCGCCTCGCCGACAACCGCGCCCTCCTGGCGGCCCTGGCCGATGGCGGCCGGGTGGTGCCGGTGTTCGTGCTCGACCCCGGCGCGGCAGGCGATTGGGCGCCGGGCGGGGCGTCGCTGTGGTGGCTGCACCACAGCCTGGCGGCACTCGGGCACGATCTGGAGGCGGCCGGCAGCCGGCTGATCCTCAGGCGGGGCGACGCGACGCGGATCATCCCCGAGCTCGCCCGCGCCGTGGGCGCCGCCACCGTGCAGTGCGGGCTGATGCACGAGCCGTGGGCGCGCCAGGCCGATGCCGCCGTGTCCACGGCGCTGGAGGCGGACGGCATCCGCCTGGTGCAGCATCGGGTGGCGACGCTGTTCGATCTCGACGCGATCCGTTCCAAGACCGGTACCCGCTACGGCATCTACACGCCGTTCGCCAACCGCTGCCGCGCCATGGACGCCCCGGAGCCGCCGCTGCCGGCGCCCGAGCGGATCGCGATGCCCGACCGGATGCCGCGCGGCGATGCGCTGGACGATTGGGGCCTGTTGCCGATCGCTCCAGACTGGGCCGGCGGGATGCGCGACGTCTGGACTCCGGGCGAGGCCGGTGCGGCGCAGCGGCTGCGGGAGTTCCTGGCTGGCCGACTGGACGGATACGGCCAGTCGCGCAACGTCCCGGGCGACCCGACCGGCACCTCCATGTTGTCCCCGCACCTCCACTGGGGCGAACTGTCGCCGGCGCAGGTGTGGTACGCCGCCAAGGACGCGGCCGACAGGCTGAAGGGCCGGCGCGCGGGCGGGTTCGAGGTGTTCCAGGGCGAGCTGCTCTGGCACGACTTCTCCGCCTACCTGCTGCGCCACAACGAGCACCTGCCGGACGCGCCGATGCGGCCGGCGATGGGCCGGCTGCCCTGGCGCGATGATCCGGCGGCGTTGCGCGCCTGGCGGCGCGGACGCACCGGGGTGCCGATCGTCGACGCCGGCATGCGCCAGCTCTGGCAGACGGGCTGGATGCAGAACCGGGCGCGGATGATCACCGCGTCGTTCCTGGTCAAGCACCTGCTGGTGGACTGGCAGGTCGGCGAACGGTGGTTCTGGGACACGCTGGTCGATGCCGACCTCGCCACCAACGCGGTCAGCTGGCAGTGGATCGCCGGCAGCGGCGTCGACAGCCAGCCGTTCTTCCGCGTGTTCAACCCGGTGACGCAGGGCCGTAGGTACGACGGCGACGGCGACTACGTGCGGCGCTACGTGCCCGAGCTGGCGCGGCTGCCGGACCGATGGCTGCATGAGCCGTGGCGGGCGCCGGATGCCGTGCTGCGGGAGGCCGGGGTGGCGCTGGACCGCGACTATCCGCGGCCGATCGTGGACCTGGACGCCGGCCGCGACCGCGCGGTGCAGGCGTTTCGGACGCATGTGCGTGACCGGCAGGAGGACGGTGCCGGCGGCGATGCCGACGATGGGGATGCCAAGCCGGGCTCCGCATCGCGTCCGCAGGCACGATCCCGGACCGCCGCATGAGGTGGGCGGCAGCGATCCCGCCGGACCGCCTGCTGCGCATCGTCGGCGACGTGCACGGCGATGCCAACGCGTTCAGCCACGCGGTGGCGACCGAGCGCTTCGTGGTGCAGCTGGGCGACCTGGTCGACCATGGGCCAGACAGCGCCCGCGTGCTGCGCACCATGTTCCGGCTGATCGACGAGAATCGTGGCCTGTTCCTGCTCGGCAACCACGACCGCAAGCTCGGCCGGGCGCTGGCAGGCCGCAAGATGCGTCCGGATCCGCCGCTCGAGGCCACCCTGGCGCAGCTCGACATTGAGTTGGCGGAACGGGCACTGGACGAGATCGGCCGCGCGCCGGCCTGGCTGGTGCGCGGCCGCGCCGTGTTCGTGCATGGCGGCTTCCATACCGGCATGCTGCATCAGGAGCCGCCGCCGGGGCTGGAACGAGTCACCCACCTGCTGTCGCGCGCGCTGTTCGGTGAGACCACGGGCCGGATGCAGGAGGACGGCTTCCCCGAGCGGCGGCTGAACTGGATCGACCACATCCCGGAAGGCTTCACCGTGTATTGCGGCCACGACCAGCGCAGCACCGATGGCCGGCCCTGGATGAAGCACGGCCGCGCGGGCGGGCGGGCGATCTTCACCGACACCGGTGCCGGCAAGGGGGGACATCTGGCCTGGATCGACCTCCCGGCGCTCACCGGTATCGGAGGGGGCATCATCCCGGGACCGCCGCCCGCGGCGGACGGCTCGCGCACCGCTCCTTGATAGCGGCCCGCAGGCGGTGCAGGGATCACCGACTGCCCGGCAGGCGGGGATGGAACGGATGGACGGGGCGGCGGCACAGGCGGACCGTGGGCAGGCAGACCCCATGGACCTAAACCCAGGGGAACAGGATCCGGCGCGGGCGCTGCGTGACCTGCGCCGCAGCATCGACAACATCGATGCCGCCGTGGTGCACATGCTGGCCGAGCGGTTCCGCTGCACCCAGGCGGTGGGCCTGCTCAAGGCGACGCACGGCATGCCGCCGGCCGATCCGGCGCGGGAAGCGCAGCAGGTCGCGCGGCTGCGCGAGCTGGCCCGGGACGCGGCTTTGGACCCCGATTTCGCCGAGAAGTTCCTGGCCTTCGTGATCCGCGAGGTGATCCGCCATCACGAGGCGTTCGCCCGCGCGCCCGACCCCGGACCATGATGGTGACCGCCGCCCCGACCCCGCACGCCGGCAGCGGCCGGTCGCTGCTGCTGGTCCGCCACGCCAAGGCGGCCGACGAGCCCGACAACGGGGGCGCAGCCGGCGACCATGCGCGCGACCTGTCCGAGCGCGGCCTGCGCGAAGCCGGCAGCCTCGGCCGGACGCTGCAGCGGCTGGATCTTCTGCCCGACCTGGTACTCGTCAGCAGCGCGCTGCGCACGCGGCGCACCTGGGAGGCCATGGGGGAGGCAATGCGGGAGGACGGCGCGTTCGGAACGCCGGTGCCGGAGTTGGTGATCACCGACCGGCTCTACCTGGCGACCGCGGGCGAGCTGCGCGCGGTGCTGCGTGAGGTCCCCGAGCCGCCCCGCTCGGTCATGCTGGTGGGACACAACCCCGGCCTGCACGAACTGGCGCTGCAGTTGGCAGGCGCCGAGCGCTCGGCAGCGTCGGTGGAGCTGCAGGCCGGGCTGCCGACCTGCACCGCCGTCGCGGTCGCCATCGAGGGCGACTGGCGACGGCTGTTCCCGTTGGCCGGCATCCCGCCGCGGATCCTGCGGCCGTGATCCCGTCGGGTGCAGTTGCCACCCGGTTTCGTTGCTTTATCCTTAATGCCATCTCCAGACCGGGGCCGGCCCGAGCCCATCCATGACCACAGGAATGCCCCCATGAGCGCCAGCGCCCCGTCCCAGGCCACCCTCACCCTTGGCGGCAAGACCGTGACCCTGCCCCTGCTGTCCGGGACGCTGGGGCCGGCCGTCGCGGACATCCGCAAGCTGCAGGGCGAGCTCGGCATCTTCACCTACGATCCGGCCTACGGCACCACGTCCGCGTGTGAAAGCAAGATCACCTTCATCGATGGCGACGAGGGCGTGCTGCTGCACCGCGGCTATCCGATCGACCAGCTGGCCGAGGGGGCGAGCTTCCTGGAGGTGGCCTATCTGCTGTTGAACGGCGAGCTGCCGACACCGGCGCAGAACGCCGAGTTCGAGGCGCAGATCAAGCAGCACACCATGCTGCACGAGCAGCTGCGCAACTTCTTCAACGGCTTCCGCCGCGACGCGCACCCGATGGCCATCCTGTGCGGCACGGTGGGGGCGCTGTCGGCGTTCTATCACGACCACTTGGATATCGCCGATCCCAGGCAGCGCGAGATCTCGGCGCTTCGCCTGATCGCCAAGGTTCCGACGCTGGCGGCCTGGGCCTACAAGTACACCATGGGCTTCCCGTTCACCTACCCGCGCAACGACCTCGGTTATGCCGAGAACTTCCTGCACATGATGTTCGCGATGCCCTCCGAGCAGTACGTGGTGAGCCCGGTGCTGGCCCGTGCCATGGACCGCATCCTGATCCTGCACGCCGATCACGAGCAGAACGCGTCCACCTCGACGGTGCGCCTGGCCGGCTCCACCGGCGCCAACCCGTTCGCCTGCATCGCCGCCGGCATCGCCGCCCTGTGGGGCCCGGCGCACGGCGGTGCCAACGAGGCGGTGCTGAAGATGCTCGCCGAGATCGGCACCAAGGAGAACATCCCCGAGTTCGTGGCCAAGGTGAAGGACAAGAACAGCGGCGTGAAGCTGATGGGCTTCGGGCACCGGGTTTACAAGAACTTCGACCCGCGCGCGAAGATCATGCAGCAGACCTGCCACGAGGTGCTGGGCGAGCTCGGCATCACCGACGAGCCGATGCTGGACCTGGCGGTCGAGCTGGAGCGGATCGCGCTGGAGGACCCGTACTTCGTGCAGCGCAAGCTGTATCCGAACGTCGATTTCTACTCGGGCATCATCCTGAAGGCGATGGGCATCCCCACAAGCATGTTCACCGTGCTGTTCGCGGTTGCGCGCACGGTGGGCTGGATCAGCCAGTGGAAGGAGATGATCGAGGAGCCCGGCATGCGGATCGGGCGGCCGCGGCAGCTCTATACGGGTGCGCCCAAGCGGAACCTGGTGCCGCTGGCGCAGCGGTAGGAAGGCCAGGGCTCTGCCCTGGCCTTCCCTCCACTACTTGTAGGTCGCGATGATCGCGAGCGCCGTGGCGATGGCGCCGGGCCCGTTCGGTGTGCCGTAGCCGGTGGCGGAGTCGTAGCCGGCGGCGGTGGTGAGCGAGCTGTCGGTGTTGAAGCTCAGGATCGAGTAGCCGCCATCCGAGCGGAGCCGCAGCGTGGTCAGTGCGCCCGGGTTGGCCGGAATGCCGAGCAGGCCGAAGCCGTCCGTGGTCGTGGTGGTGCCGCCCGTGGTGATGCTACCCGATACCTGCTGCGTGGGCGTGAGTGGGACCACGTCGGTCAGCACGACGCTGCGGTAGTAGGGCAGCATCGGGCCCGGTAGGCCGAACGAGGAACCCGCCTGGAACGTGCCGTTATACGGGTTGAAGCCCGCGGTCTGGTTCACCATCGCCCACAGCGCCGAGAACACCGGAGAGGCCACGCTGGTGCCGCCGATCGCCTCGAATACCGACGGCGTGGTGGCGCTGGTCGGCGCGACCACGATCGCGCCGGTGTAGGGGTCGGCGATCGCACCGAGGTCGGGCTGCTGGCGGCCGGTCCCGGGCAGCGACTGCTGCCAGAACGGCTTGGCGAGGAACGCGCTCTCGCCGCCGCCGCCGCCGGCGTAGAAGCCCTGCCGGATCGGGCTGGCAACCGGCGCGGTGCTGTAGCCGAGCTGCGCGCGGTAGTTTCCCCAGCCGGTGTCCAGCACGCCCTTGGCGCTCGGGATGTCGAGCGAGGTGCCGCCGACGGAGGTGAACCAGGGGGAGTCGCTGGGCGACGATACGTCCGTGTTGCCGAGCGCCGCGGCATAATCGCCGCTGTCGGCGCTGGACGCGTTCAGGGTGATGCCCGATGCGGCCGCCTCCTCACCGAGCAGGTTCCAGTAGCCGATGGTGGGCGCATCGCTCTGGGTCTCGCCCTCGCCGTAGCTGTTGGAGACGACGTTGCCGACATGGTTGTCGATCACGTACTGCACCACGGCCTGCAGCGAACTGTCCTGGTTGTCCGGGGCGACGGCCAGCACGATCTTGGCGCCGGGCGCGATCGCGTGGGACAGCTCGATGTCGAGCGCCACTTCGCCCGCCCAGCCATAGTTCACCGCGGTGGGAGCGCCCGCCGGGGTGATGATCTGGAAGTTGTCGCTCGTGAACGGCTTGATGCCAGTAGCCGCGAAGAACGCGTTGGCGTCGGCCAGCGCGGTCGGCGAGCCATAGGCGTCCACGATGACGATGGTCTGACCGGTGCCGTCGACACCGTAGCCGTAGGCTTGGTCGATGCCGTAATGGGCCGCGATCTGCTGCGGGGTATAGGCGCAGGCGAGACCGCTGAAGGCGTAGGTCACGCCGGAATAGGTGGCGCTGGTGGTGGCATTGGTCAGGGTCGCGGAGCCGGTGCCGAAGCACTGGTTGGTGAAGGAGGCCAGCGGCGAGGTCGCGGCTGCCTGGGACGTGTCGCCCGCGGCCGGCACCGGGATGCCGGGGATGGCCTCGCCGGAGGCACCGGTCGGATGGACGTAGAGCGGGTGCATGCTGCCGCCGGCCAGGCCACTCACGGCGCCGACGCGGCCGGCGAGCGCGCCCTGCGGCGCCAGGGTCGCGATGTTGGCCAGGATGCTGCGGCCGCCCATGCGCAGGGCATGCACCTGCGCGCCGAACGCGCGCGTCAGCGCGGAGGCGGGGCCGGTCACGAGGAGGCTGGTGTTGTTGGCGCTGCCGTGCAGCACGGTAAGGCCATAGCCGGCCAGCGCCCGCTTCACCGCGGCGAGGTCGGCGGCCCTCGGGCCATAGGAGGCCAGCTCGCGGGGGGTCATCCACTGGCGGAACAGCTTGTTGCCGGGCGTGTAGCGGGCGAGCAGCGCCGCCTCGAAGCCGGCCTTGTCGGCCATCGGCAGCTGCACCGTGGCCGTCAGGGTGGTCCCGGCGGCGACGGGGCCGAGGTCCTGGGCGCCGGCGAGATGGCCGGCCAAGTGATCGGGCGAAGCGGCGGCGGCCGGCAGCGCCGCGGCGGACGCGGCAAGCAACGCGGCCCCGGAGGCAATTCGCGCCCGGAGCGTCTTGGAAATGGGTTCATGGGGTGGAATTCTTCCAACAGATGACGAGCGGATCCGTCGGGGGACGAGGCTGGCGCATGATCTGGCCGGGATCTCGATCCCGGATCGCCGCCCATCCGGCCCCTCTGGTCTGCCGTCAGTCTGCTGGTGGACCCAGGGAATGACAACCGGTATGTTAAAAAGTTGTGAATATGGTGGTTGCCGCAATTTCCATCGCAGTCGCAGACCCTAGTCGCAATCGCAGCCGGGCGTTTCGCCGTCCGCCTCGCGCACCACGTGGTGGTCGATCCACTCGGACACCAGGCGACGCGCCTCGTTGATCGAGGCCTCTGGATGGTGGATGCGGTAGAGCGTTGTGCAGGCGTGGAAGGCCTGGATGTCGAGCGTGCCGCACTCCCGGAGCTCCCGATAAGCGGTGACCACGGCGCGCTCGCAGTTGCGGCCGATCGGGAGCCTACGGGTCACTGTCCGGTTCCTTGTCCTGGCGGCCCGTTGCGAATGAGTCGCAAGCCTAGGCACCTCTTATGCACAGGGTGCCTCGGCGGTTTCAAGGAGAACCTGCCGTTTGGGCCGGATCGCTCATCCGGCGCCGTGGGTAGAGCGGGCGAAACGAGCGACGATGGTGGTGGCGATCCGCCCGGCCTCGTCCAGCGGCGTGCGCCGCCACGGCGCCAGCTCCTCCCCCAGCGGCCGCACGTGGTCCAGCCGTATCAGTCGCGCGGACAGGCCGCGGTCCCAGGCTGTACGGCGGCCGGCCGCCATCGGCGCCACGAACACCGGCGCTGAAGCGGCACAGGCCTCCGCCAGCGCCTGGGCACCGGTCCAGGCGACGACCACCGCGTCGGCGCTGCCAAGGAAGCCCAGGGTCGGATCGTCGCCCGGCTCGCCGCTGCGATGGATCAGGTGCAGGCAGCCCGACAGGCCGGCGGCGAACGCATCGGCGACCGCGGATGGGCATTCCGCCAGCGCGGCGGCCAGCACGCAGCCCTGGCGGTCCTGGGCCATCTGCGCCAGTCGACGTGCCAACGCCTGGGCCTGGGCCTGGGCGCCCTTGGGATCGGACTGGCCGCCGCCCAGCAGTACCACTAGGCGCGGATGCGGCAGGTGCGACAGCCGGTCCGCCCACAGGTCGCGCGCCCGGGCCAGCAATGCCGGCGATACCACGTGCGGCGGGCCCAGCACCGGCATCAGGCGGTCGGCGGGATCGACCCTCGCGGAGGCGGTGTCATTATCGCCGGCGGGGAGAATCATCAGGTCGAATGGAAGGCCGGTCAGCCGCCGGGGCAGCAACGGCCGGCCGCCGGCGCAGTGCACCAGGCGGCAACCGTGGCGCGCGCGCAGCAGCAGCGAATGCGCGGCCGATTGCCTGCCGGCCGAGATGATCAGCTGCGGCCGGCTGCCGGCGCGGACCTGGCCG
>CAXUBN010000088.1:0-8611 GCA_964249255.1 uncultured Acetobacteraceae bacterium
GCTGGAGGACATGGTCCAGCGGCCGTTCAACTACGCCATCGTCGACGAGGTGGACAGCATCCTGATCGACGAGGCGCGCACCCCGCTGATCATCTCCGGCCCGGCCGAGGACAGTTCCGACCTGTACCGCCGCGTCGACGTCGTAGTGGCCGAGCTCGCGAAGGACGCCACCACCTACGACAAGGACGAGAAGTTCCGTACGGTGATCCTGACCGAGCACGGTACCGAGACGGTGGAGGCGATGCTGCGAGACGCCGGCATCGTCGCCGAGGGCGGGCTCTACGACGTGTCCAACGTCTCGGTGGTGCACCACGTCCAGCAGTCGCTCCGCGCGCACACGCTGTTCGCGCGTGACGTCGACTACATCGTGCGCGCCGGCAAGGTCGTGATCATCGACGAGTTCACCGGTCGCATGATGGAAGGCCGCCGCTACGGCGACGGCCTGCACCAAGCGCTGGAGGCCAAGGAGCACCAGGAGATCCAGCAGGAAAACCAGACGCTGGCCTCCATCACCTTCCAGAACTACTTCCGGCTCTACCCCAAGCTGTCCGGCATGACCGGAACCGCCATGACCGAGGCGGACGAGTTCGCCGAGATCTACAAGCTCGACGTGGTGGAGATCCCGACCAACGTGCCGGTGGTGCGCCAGGACGGCGACGACGAGGTCTACCTTAGCGAGGCCGACAAGTTCGAGGCGGTCACCAACCTGATCGCCGAGGTCAACGCCACCGGCCAGCCGATCCTGGTCGGCACCACCTCGATCGAGAAGAGCGAGCACCTGTCGGAGCTGTTGAAGCAGCGCAAGGTCGCGCACAGCGTGCTGAACGCGCGGTTCCACGAGATGGAAGCGACCATCGTGGCCCAGGCGGGGGCGCCCGGCGCCATCACCATCGCCACCAACATGGCCGGGCGCGGCACCGACATCAAGCTGGGCGGCAACGTCGAGATGCGCGTGCGCCAGGAGCTGCACGCGCTGGAGGAGCCGGAGCGCAGCACGCAGGAGGTGGCGCTGCGCGAGCAGGTCGCCGCCTGGCACGACGTCGTCACCGGGGCCGGCGGCCTGTTCGTGATCGGCACCGAGCGGCACGAGAGCCGGCGCATCGACAACCAGCTGCGCGGCCGCTCCGGCCGACAGGGCGACCCGGGCGCGTCGCGCTTCTTCCTGAGCCTGCAGGACGACCTGATGCGCATCTTCGGCTCCGACCGCATGTCGGGGATGCTGCAGAAGATGGGGCTGAAGCCGGGCGAGGCGATCATCCACCCCTGGATCAACCGCGCGCTGGAGAAGGCGCAGAAGAAGGTCGAGGCGCGCAACTTCGATACCCGCAAGAACCTGCTGAAGTACGACGACGTCAACAACAGCCAGCGCAAGGAGGTGTATGCGCAGCGCCGTGAGTTCATGTCGTCGGAGGACGTGTCCGACATCGTCGCCACCATGCGCTCCGAGCTGGTCGACCACATGGTTCGCGGACGCGTCCCGGAGAAGTCGTTCGCCGAGCAATGGCAGGCCCAGGAGCTCGGGGACGATCTCCAGCGTATCCTGGGGCTGGACCTTCCGGTCACGGCCTGGGCGGCGGAGGACGGCATCGACCAGAGTGCGGTGCTGGAGCGCGTGCAGAGCGCCGCCGCCCAGGCCGCCGCGGTCAAGGTGGCGAACTTCGGCCCGACCGTGATGCGCTACATCGAGAAGCAGCTGCTTCTCAACACGCTCGACACCGTTTGGAAGGAGCACCTGCTTCTACTCGACCAGCTGCGCCAGGGCATCTCGCTGCGCGCCTACGGTCAGAAGGACCCGCTCAACGAGTACAAGAACGAGGCGTTCGCGCTGTTCAACGTCATGCTCGACGAGCTGCGCGAGCGCGTCACCGCGATCCTGGCCCGGGTCGAGGTGCTGCCGCCGCCGGACGACCCGTTCCCGGGGCAGGTCATCGCCCCTCCGCAGCCGGAGCTCGCCGCCGCGACGCTGCAGCCGACGATGGCGCCGGAGGTGGTGACGCTGGCCCCGGCTCATCCGGGCCACACCGCCGACCCGGCGACCTGGGTGGACACCGCACGCAACGCGCCGTGCCCGTGCGGGTCGGGAAGCAAGTACAAGCACTGCCATGGGCGGGTGGTGTAGAAAGCCAGGGCGCTGCCCTGGACCCGCCAAGGGCCACAGGCCCTTGGAACCCAAATCTTAAGGATGGAGTCCAGAGGCTCAGCCTTTGGCGGGGTCCAGGGGCAGCGCCCCTGGCCTTAACCTCACGAGAACCCCGATGGCCGGTCATTCCCAGTTCAAGAACATCATGCACCGCAAGGGCGCGCAGGATGCCCGCCGCGCGCGGCAGTTCGCCAAGGTGATCCGTGAGATCACCGTGGCGGCACGCTCCGGCCTGCCCGACCCGAGCTCGAATGCGCGCCTGCGCGCGGCGATGTGGGCGGCGCAGAAGGTGAACATGCCCAAGGACACGGTGGAGCGCGCGATCAAGAAGGCGTCCGGCGCCGGTGGCGGCGACGACTACGTCGCCATCCGCTACGAGGGTTACGGTCCGGCCGGCGTCGCGGTGATCGTGGAAGCGCTTACCGACAACCGCAACCGCACCGCCTCCGACGTGCGTGCCGCCTTCTCCAAGCACGGTGGCAGCCTGGGCGAGGCGAACTCGGTGTCGTTCCTGTTCACCCACCTGGGCGTGGTGACCTATCCGGCGGCCGCGGCCAGTGAGGATGCTATGCTGGAGGCGGCGATCGAGGCCGGTGCCGACAACGTGGAGAGCGACCAGGACGGGCACGAGGTCACATGCGCCACCGAGGCGTTGTTCGCGGTGCGCGACGCATTGGAGGCTCGCTTCGGATCGCCCGAGAGCGCCCGGCTCGATTGGCGGCCAGGCACGGTGGTGACGCTCGACGAGGAGAAGGGCGCCGGCCTGCTGAGGCTGATCGATGCGCTCGACGACAACGACGACGTGCAGGCGGTCTATGCCAACCTCGACCTGCCGGACGCCGTGGCCGAACGCTTGACGGCATGATCCGGCTGCTCGGTATCGATCCGGGTCTGCGATACATGGGTTGGGGTCTGGTCGAGGCTGATGGCAACCGGCTGCGCCACATTGCCGATGGCGTGATCGCCACCGACAACGAGGCGAGCGTTCCCGATCGGCTGCGCACCCTCCATGATGGGCTGGTTGCCCTGTTCGAGCTCTATCGGCCGGCCGAGGCGGCGGTGGAGGAGACGTACGTCAACCGCAGCGGCTCCTCCACGCTGAAGCTGGGATATGCCCGCGGCGTGGCGCTGCTGGCGCCGGCGTTGGCCGGGATCGCGGTGTCGGAATATGGCGCCATGGAGGTCAAGCGCGCCGTGGTCGGCACCGGTGCCGCGAGCAAGGAGCAGGTGGCGATGATGGTGCGCCGCCTGCTGCCCGGTGCCACGCTGCGCCGCGCCGACGCCGCCGATGCCCTGGCGGTGGCGATCTGCCATGCGCATCACCGCGCCAGCCGTCTGCGCGTCGCCGCCGGCACCCGGATGGCCTGACCGTCTCAGCCTCCTGACGTCTGGACCTGGGTGATCCGGTATCGGCGTGCACGGGCGCCGTCTTGCATCAAAGATGATGCGGCCGTGAGGCTGATGACGGAAATCGCGGCTGCGCAAGGGCCGCCCCGGCAGCGGGCGATCCGGCAGGCGATCCAGACCAAGCTTGCAGTGTGCAGCCGACGCGGTGCGGTTGCGTGACAGGCTGGCGGTCCCATGGGCCATGCATCCACTGCCGACGACGATTGTGAGCCGTTCGAGGACGTCCGTCGGCTCGCCGTCGAGCGACGGGCAGCCCCGTCCTCCGATACCTTGGCCCTCATGACGTCCGTGATGGGGGATCGATGCGGATCAGCCGGCCGCCTTGGCCTTCAGGCCCGATGACCTGAGCCGCGCGAGACCTCGGCTGATCGGCATCGCCGCCGTCAGCCGAGCGCCGCCAGAATCGCCCATGCCGTCAGAGCGCCGTTGAAGCTGGTATAGAACCCGTAGGCGTCATACACGACGCCGCCCCAGTTACCCTGCGCCTCCGCCGGCAGCGCCGCATTCTGAACGGGATCGGAGATGTTGCGGATGAAGCCGAACGCCACGCCGGCGGCGGCGCACGCCTCGGCGATCAGCGCGTCGTCCATCTCGATCGCCGCATAGGCCGCGTAGTCACCCTGGGTGGTGCCGACCACGAAGGTGGGTGTGGTCAGCAGCGATGTGGCGCCGCCGGTCTGGTCGTGCACTTGCGGCAGGGCGTCGCCGCGGTTGAGCCCGTTCGGATCGAGCTGCGACAGCGTGTAGCCAGTTCGATCCCGCGCGTTGAGGCCGGCGGCCAGCGTCTCGAGATCCGCCGCCGTGGTCGGGATCGGCATCAGCAGGCGGCTGAAGCCGGCGTTGTCCAGGAGCGTGGTGGTCGCCATCCACCCGTTGCTGTACTCGGGCCAGTCTGAGGCCGGCTTGCCCGTCTCGAACAGGGTCCCGGCGCTGACCGCGCGCACCGTACCGACATGGTCACCCGGGTTGGCCCCGCCCGCGGTGCCGATCGATAGGATGAGCGCCGGCGCCACGTCGGCGATCAGCCGCTCGATCAGCGTCCGCAGCGCGTCGGCGCCGGGATAGTCGAGGTGGGTGTTGGACTTGAACAGCAGCACGGTGCGGCCGGCGACTTCCACCAGCCGGATGCTGCCCCACTCGGTCCAGCCTGACGGCGCATCGGCGGGTAGGTCCTGCGCATACGTTTCCCAACCTGACCAGTCGGCACGGCTCCTGTCGGCGTAGGGCATGGTGGTAGCGCCCTGGCAGAATACCTGCTGCAGCGCCGCCCATTCCGCCTCTGCCCAGGTGATCACCACCGCGGTGGCCTTCGGCAGGCTCCCCGACGGGGTGGTCAGCAGCACCGGCGCCTGTCCGCCCACCGCCGCGTAATCGACCACCGGCAGCGGCGGCGTGTTGCTGATCGTGGTGCGACGCGCGTGCACTGCCTCGTGCGCCGTCATCCCGAACCGGCGAAACGGGTTGTGGGAACGATCCATCGCTGAGGCCTCCGCTGTGTCTCAATGACACCAGCATACACGCCTCCCGTATGCCCGTGCCGGCGGAGGCGGGGATCGCCGCCCGGTTGTCGTGATGCTGGTACGGAGCCTGCCCGTCACGGTTTGGCTCCTGCTCGGTCATGGATCTCCGACCCGACACGGCCGCTCCCACGCCCTGTCTGCCGCAATCGACGGCCATGACCGCGCCTGTCATCCTCGGCCTAGAGGCGACCTAGCGGTCGATCCAGTCCCGCACGGCGGTGCGTACGAATGCCATGTCGTCGGCGTCCCGGCCGGGGCTACCGGGGCGCGGTGGCCCCAGATCGACGGGATCGGGCGGAGCTCGGCCTGGCGCAGCGATGCCATCTCGGCCTGGTTGTCGGCGATGCGGAAGTACAGGTCGGTGGTGCCCGGCATCAGCAGGACCCGGGCGCGGATCGCCCGCAGCGCCGCGTGCAGGTCGCCGCCGTAGAGGGCGTTGTCGGCGATGTCCGACGCCAGCCACGTGCGCGCCTGCGCATGGAGGTCGGCGGCGTGGCAGCCGGTGAAGCCAGGCGCCCACACCCGGTCGAGAAAGTCGTCGAGGTCGGTCGCCTCGCGCAGATACAGGCCGGCGCGATACCAGTCCTGGCTCATCGCCCAGCCAGCATAGATGCGCGCGAACGCCCGCACCGCCGCCGTTGGCTGCGTGTTGAAGCGTCCGTCCCCCAGGTGTTCCGGCGCCGCCTCCAGCGTCGCCAGCAGGCCGTGCAGGAACACCTGATTGTGCACCGACGTGCGCGCGCTCCCGCACAGGATCACCGCGCGCTCGACCCGGTCTGGGTGCAGCGCCGCCCAGTGATAGGCCTGCTGCGCGCCCATGGAGAAACCGTAGGCGCAGGCGATGCGCCGGATGCCGAAATGGTCCTCCAGCAGCCGCGCCTGTGCATGGACGTTGTCCGCGGTCGTGACCAGCGATGGGTAGGCGTCGTGGTTCGATGGGCTTGAGGACAGGCCGTTGCCGAACATGTCCGGCGTGATGATGAACCAGCGTGTCGGATCGAGGATACCGTCCGGTCGGATCAGCCATTCCTGGTCGCGGTGGGTGGCGCTGTAGCTGGTCGGGTACAGCACGACGTTGTCGCGTGCTGGCGACAGCGTGCCGTAGCTCTTCCAGGCGACGTATGCATCGGGCAGCACCGCACCGGACTGCAATGTAAAGTCGCCCAGTCGGCAGCTACCCTCCTCGGTTGGCCAAGTCATCACGACATCCTCCCGTCGCCACGGCATCGCGACCGGAGGATGTCTATTCCGGTCAGAACTTGCTGGTGATGCCGAATCGAAAATCACGGCCGAGGATGCCGGCCGATCCCCAGGCCGGGTTGTATAGGTAGCCACCGTAGGTACCGGTGTCGAAGGGCGGTCGGAAGTCGGCGACGTTATAGATGTTGGTGTATACGTGGAGCATCTTAGTCAGCGCATAGTCGAAGGTCACGTCCACGTCCCAGAACCCGTTGACACCGCAGCGCGTGGGCGCACCGGTGAAGCCGACCAGCGCGTTGGCACAGTTGCCGGCCGTCTCGGGGCCCGTGATGTCCTCGGCGGTCGTCTTGTAGCCGCTTGTGTAGTAGGTGGCGACGCCCATGGTCAGCTTCTTATAGATGAAGGTGTTGAGCCAGCTCATGCGCCAACGCGGCGTGCCGGAGGCCGAGGTGACGTTGTAGGGTCCCAACGTCCCGGCATATCGCTCGGTGCCGAGGCCGGGGTAGTTGATGTTGTAGCGGTCGACAAAGCTTACGGTTCCGCTGCTGATCCAACGAAGATCGTGCAGCCGGCGGGGAAGCGGGGGTGTGGCCGTCAGCTGCAGATCGAAGCCGTCAGTCACTAGGCTGGCAGCATTGACGTAAGTGACATCGATGGTCTGGATACGCGGCATGGCGGTCGGATGCTCGGGATCGGGCGAGTCCGCGGTGACGCCGGCCGGATTCTGGCCAGCATAGTATTCCGCGAATGGGGTACTGAAGTCCGAAGTGACGACGTAGTCACGCTTCTTGATGTAGTAGTAGTCGGCGGATAGGCTAAGCCAGGGCTTCGGCTGAACGATCACGCCGCCCGTGATGTTGTCCGAGTGCTCCGGCTTCAACTTTGGGTTGCCGACGGTGTTGAGCGCGAAGGCAGGCGCCGTGGCATAGGCATCCGGCTGTCCGCTGCTGGTTTGGTGCATGGCAAGGAATGAGTCTGGAAGCGTCGGCGAGGTCACATAGCCGTAATTGGTCCCGCCGGTCTCGGCAAAGCTCGGCACGCGGAAGCCCTGGGAGTAGGTGCCGCGCAAGGTCAGCTCTGGGATCGGCTTGACGATCACGCCGACCTTGGGCGCGAAGTTATCGAAACCTTCCGAGTAGTTGTCGTAGCGCCCGGACACATCCACGGTGACCTGCTTTACGAACGGCACGCCCAACTCGAAGAAAGTCGATCCAACCCTACGGCTTCCGAAGGCGCTAAATGGGTTGACGTCACGTAGGTACTGCGCGTTCGGGTTGCTCGGGTCGTCCGGGTTGGCGCTGGGGTCGTAAAGCGACTCATAGCGTGCCGATCCGCCGAGGCCGACCGTGACGGTGCCGCCGGGTAGCTTGAACAAGCCTTTCGAGACCACGACGTCAAGCGCATACTCTTGCGACGTAGCCGTGGTCACGTCAGTCGGTGCGATCGCATTGCGCTCCGCCTGTGTGTTCTGAGACGGGTCCATGAAATTATAAGAGCCGGTGTTGACCGCGTTCAGAATGCTTTGGAAAGTCTCATTACCGGTAAGAGTGCGTCGCAGGCTGTCGACCATGCCTACGAAGCCGACGTTGTAGTGCCAGTCCCCGCCCCAGTGAGACAGTACGGTGCCGTTAATGCCGCTGGAGCCTCGGAGAACTTGGTTGAAGTCGGTCTCGGTGGGGATGATGTCACCGAACAGATAGTAGATCTGCGCCGCGTAGCCCTGAGATGCGAATGGATTTTGAGGGTTGAGCTGGCCGTTGGCCAAGTTGACCGGCAGCGCGATGTTGATCAGGTTCGCGTCGCCCGTAGAGCTGTGGTCGGTGATATAGTTCGGAGTCTCCGGGAAGAACACCTGATTCTGCGAGTAGGTGAACATGGCGTAGCCCTGGGCGTTGTCCCCCAGGTTCACCGTCGCCTTGATGGTTGAACTGATGCGTCGGTCGCTTGGTTGGATGATCTTGTAGTCGCTAACTTGGTTCTGCTCGCAGACCGTGCCGACCCCGGCCACGACATGAGTGGTGAGCCCGTTGCAGCCTAGTGCAGAGTTGATCGGCTGGATTAGTCCCGATCCCGCCGGGGACAGGGAGCCGTCGGGATTGACCGTCACCGGTGATACCTGCGCGACGCGGGTGGCACCGCCGGCGCCACCGTTGTTGAGGCCGGAGAAGCTGCCATCCGCATTCAGGCCGTTCGGGTTGCCGTTGCTGCCGTTGATGCTGTCCAAATCTTGGGTGTTGTAAGGGAAGCCGCGCTGGTTGTTCCGTAGCAGGTCGTCCTGCTGATACTCGGCGTTGACCCAGACGTTGAAGTTCTGGCTGTTCAGGTCGCCATAGCCGTAGGTCGC
>CAXUBN010000089.1:0-8565 GCA_964249255.1 uncultured Acetobacteraceae bacterium
GGCCGGGTCCGGGGCGGCGGCCGGATCGCTGCCCGGATCGCTGCCCGTGCTGGGGGAGGCGCCGTCCTTGGCCGGTGCCGTCACCTGGCTGAATGGCCCCCCGCTCACCACCGCCGCCCTGCGCGGCCGCGTCGTGCTGGTCGATTTCTGGACCTACTCCTGCATCAACTGCCTGCGCTCGCTCCCCTATGTGCGGGCCTGGGCGGATCGGTATCGTGACAAGGGGCTGGTGGTGATCGGCGTCCATGCGCCGGAGTTCGCGTTCGAGCGCGACGTCGGCAACGTCCGCCGGGCGGTGGCGGCGCTCGGGATCGATTATCCCGTCGCCATCGACGACGACTACGCGATCTGGCGCGCCTTCAGGAACCAGTACTGGCCGGCCCACTACCTGATCGACGCGCAGGGCCGGATCCGCGAGACCCATTTCGGCGAGGGCGCCTACGAAGACACCGAGCGCTCGATCCAGCGCCTGCTGGTCGAGGCCGGCGCGCGCGACGTGCCGACCGGCCTGGTCTCGGTGGACGGTCACGGCGCCGAGGCCGCCGCCGACGCGGCCGACGTCGGGACCCCCGAAACCTACATCGGCCTTGCCCGCGCCGCGGGCTTCGCCTCGCCCGGCGGCTTGGTCGCCAACGCCGTCCATCGCTACGACCCGCCGCCGCAGGACCAGCTCAACCGATGGGCGCTGGCCGGCGACTGGACCGTGAGCGCCGAGAACGCGGCGCTCGACCGGGCGGGCGGCGCCATCTCCTACCGCTTCCATGCCCGCGACCTGCACCTGGTGCTGGGTCCGCGGGCGGACGGCGGGTCGGTCCGCTTCCGCGTGCTGATCGATGGCAGGCCGCCGGGCGAGGATCATGGCGTCGACACCGACGCCGACGGCAACGGGACCGTCACCGGACAGCGGCTCTACCAGTTGGTCCGGGAGCGCGGAACGGTGACCGACCGCGACTTCAGCATCGAGTTCCTCGATCCCGGCGTGCACGCCTTCGCCTTCACCTTCGGGTAGGCGCCGACATGGGTGGGCCGGCGCCTCGCTGGTCGGGGTACGCTCGAAACTGGACGGCTGGTCGCTTGGATCGAACCGTCGATCATCCGCCGGACCCGCAGCGACGATGATGTTGACCGTATCGCCAGCGTGCACACATCATGTGTGCACAACGGGGCGGGGACGACCATGGAGAACCAGTCGGGAAGCGGCCGACAGATTCGGGTCGGCGTTCGCGAACTCAGGGGCAACCTAACCCGCTACCTGCGGGAAGCCCGTCAAGGACGGGCCGTGCTCGTCACCTCCCGCGACGCGGTCATCGCCGAGATCCATCCGCCCTCCCTGGCCCCGCGTCCCGCACGCCGGCCCGGTGCGCTCAAGGGCCAGATCCGGATGGCGGACGACTTCGACGTCCTGCCTGCCGGCGTGCTGGCGGCGATGGAGGAATGAAGGTTTTCCTCGACACCCACGCCCTGCTCTGGTGGCTGTCGGACGATCAACGGCTCGGCCAGGGTGCCCGGGCGCTGATCGCCGATCCCGGCAACGACATCCTGGCCAGCGTCGTCTCGCTCTGGGAGATCGTCGTCAAGCTTCGGGTCGGCAAGCTGCAGGCGGATATCGGCGCGATCGAGCGGGCGGTCGTCCAGGAGGGGTTTCGGCGGCTCGAGATCACGCCCGCCCACCTTGCCGTGCTGGCGAACCTGCCCATGCATCACCGTGATCCGTTCGATCACCTGCTGATCGCCCAGGCACTCGACGAGGATGCCCTGCTTGTTTCCGACGACCGGAACATGCCGTTCTATCCCGCGCGGCTGATGCGCTGCGGCGAGGGCTGACCGCGTCCGGAAGCCGGGACGCGCGCGATCGACCACGACGCCCGGACGGCTTCCGCGCGTTGCGAGACGGTGCGTGGGCGGCGGGACCTCGTGGTGATGCTCGGTGCACCGTGGTGACCAGCGCCGACGAGCGGATCGGCGCCGCGCGCAGGCACCCGAAAGGCCCATGAGACCAAGTCCTGGACGGCGCGCTGGCCGCAGCAGTGGGCTTGTCCGCTTCTTCATGGCAGGACGCGGGACCACGCCGGCGGGTATTTGCAGACGCAAGTGTTGCATCTGCAATCAAGTCGGCGTAGACATAGGTTGTCGACCATCCGCCTTCAGCGCGTGACGCCATGACCTACAGCCTGATGGACAGCCTGGCCTATCTCCTGAATCGGGCAGGTACCCGCACCGGTGAGCTGTTCGCGCGCCGGCTGCTGCCGTTCGGGGTCACCGTGCCGATGCACCGGGTGCTGGCGGCGCTGCTGGAGCGTGGCGATCAGCGGCTGAGCGACCTCGCCACCACCACCAGCGTCGAGCTGTCCACCCTGTCCCGCCTGGTTGGCACCATGGCGGGGCGTGGCCTGATTTCGCGCGAGCGGGTGGAGGGCGACGGCCGCACGGTGACGATCAGCCTGACCGAGGCGGGGCGGGCGCTGGCCAACCGGCTGATCCCGATCGCCATCCACCACGAGCAGGCCAGCCTGCAGGACCTGGCGCCGGACGTGGTGGCCCGGCTCAAGCGGCACCTGATCGCGATCCACGACAACCTGGACGCCCTGGAGGAGGAGCTGTCGGCGGCATCCCCCGCCGGGTCCCAGGCACCGACCGAACCCAAGAATCGAAGCGGGGCCCCCGATCGTGCCATTCCCGTTGGAATGTCCACCTGACGGTGTCGAACCCGACGCATCCCGGTATGCAACGACGCGCCACCCAAGGATCCCAGAGGAAACGATGAAGGATTATGATGTCGCCCTGGTCGGCTATGGTCCGACCGGCATGACCCTGGCGGCCCTGCTCGGCCAGATGGGCCACAGCGTGGTTGTGCTGGAGCGCTACAGCGGCCTCTACAACCTGCCGCGCGCCGCCTGCTTCGACGACCAGACCATGCGGCTGTTCCAGCGGCTGGGCCTGGTCGAGGCCATCAGCGAGGGCGTGGTGCCGCAGGGCGACTACCAGTGGGTGAACGCCGCCGGCGAGACCCTGGTTGACCTGCGCTACGCGTCCAACGCGCCGGGTGGCTGGGCCGCGATGTACATGATGTTCCAGCCCGAGATCGAGACCGCACTCGATCGTCACGACAAGGCGCTGCCGGGCGTCGACATCCACCAGGGCATCACCGTGTCGGCGGTCGAGCAGGACGGCGAGACCGTGACGCTGCGCGGCGCGCACGAGAACGGCGAGGCGATCGCCGTCCGCGCCCGTTACGCGGTGGGCTCGGACGGCGGCGGCAGCTTCCTGCGCCGCACGCTGGCGCCCGAGGTCGAGGATTACGGCTTCCAGGAGAACTGGCTGGTCTGCGACTTCCACATGCTGCGCGCCGTGCCGACGCTGCCGATCTTCCAGCAGGTGTGCGACCCGGTGCAGCCGATCTCGATCGTGCGCATCGGTCCGCACCACCACCGCTTCTCCTTCATGCTGGAGCCGGGCGAGTCGCCCGAGAAGGCGACGGCGCCGGACGCGGTGTGGGCGCGGGTGTCGCGCTACATCATGCACGATGATGCCGAGCTGATCCGCGCGGTGAACTACGTGTTCCGGTCGCGCATCGTGCGCGACTGGCGCCACGGCCGCGTGTTCCTGGCCGGCGATGCCGCGCACGAGATGCCGCCCTTCCTGGGCCAGGGCATGTGTTCGGGGATCCGCGACAGCCACAACCTGGCTTGGAAGCTCGACCTGGTGCTGACCGGCCGCGCCGACGACAGCCTTCTCGACACCTACCAGTCCGAGCGCGAGCCGCATGTGCGCTTCATCACCGAGAAGGCAATCGAGCTCGGGCGCGTGCAGACGCTGCGCGACCCGGAGCAGGTGGCCAAGCGCGACGAGCGGTTGCTGGCGCTGCGCCGTGCCAACCAGGCACCCGAGAAGGTGGTGCTGCCCGGTCTCACCGCGGGCTTCGTGGCCGGCAATGAGTCGGGCAGCCAGTCGGGCAGCCAATCCGGCAGCGGCGCCTACTTCCCGCAGGGCCACGTGCGCTCGCACGGCACCGAGGGCCGATTCGACGACGTGGTCGGCTCCGGCTGGTGCATCGTCGCCACGGAGCCGGCGCTGCTGCACGGCCTGACGGATGCGCAGCGGAGCGCCTGGGAGGCGATCGGCGGCCGCGTGGCCGTGGTAACGACCGGGTCCACCGACGGCGCGCTGGAGGACCGGGACGGCACCTACGCCGCGTGGTTCGAGCTGAACGGCTGCTCGGTGGCGGTGGTACGCCCGGACTGGTATGTTTATGGCACGGCCCGCGACGGCGCCGGGCTGACCGTTCTGCTCGATCGGATGGTCCGGTCGCTGCACGCACAGCCGGCCTGACGGCACGGGCGCAACAGGCAAGACGACAGGACAGGCGATGCAAGGCAAGATAGCCCTCGAGGAGCACTTCGCGATCCCCGAAACGCTGGCGGACAGCGACGTGTTCTTCGGCGGTGCGGCGCTGTGGGACGAGCTGAAGCACCGCCTGCTGGACATGCAGGAGCGGCGGCTGCGCGAGATGGACGAGAACGGCATCGAGATGATGCTGCCCTCGCTCAACGCGCCCGCCGTGCAGGCGATCCATGACCCGAAGCAGGCGGTCGAGCTGGCGCGCCGCGCCAACGACTTCCTGGCCGAGGAGGTGGCCAAGCGCCCGGACCGGTTCCGGGGCTTGGCGGCGCTGCCGATGCAGGATCCGGACGCGGCCGCCCGGGAGCTGGCGCGCTGCGTGCGCGAGCTTGATTTCCGCGGCGCACTGGTGAACGGCTTCAGCCAGATTGGCGACCCGAACAACGCCACCTACTACGACCTGCCGCAGTACCGGCCCTTCTGGGCCGAGGCCGCCGGCCTGGGCGTGCCGTTCTACCTCCACCCGCGCAACCCGCTGCCGAGCCACGCGCCGATCTACGACGGCCATCCTTGGCTGCTGGGACCGACCTGGGCGTTCGGACAGGAGACCGCAGTGCATTCGCTGCGGCTGATGGCGTCCGGCCTGTTCGACGAGCATCCGAGCCTGCAGATCGTCATCGGCCACATGGGCGAGGGCCTGCCCTACTCGATGTGGCGCGTGGACAACCGCAACGCCTGGATGAAGCTGGCGCCGAAGTATCCGGCCAAGCGGCCGCTCGGCGACTACTTCCACGAGAACTTCCACATCACCACGTCGGGCAACTTCCGCACCCAGGCGCTGATCGACGCCATGCTGGAGATCGGCGCCGACCGCATCATGTTCTCGACCGACTGGCCGTTCGAGAACGTCGACCATGCCGCCAACTGGTTCGACAACTGCACCATCAGCGAGGCCGACCGCGCCAAGATCGGCCGCGACAACGCGGTCAAGCTGTTCGGGCTGGCATAGCATAGGCCCGTTCATGGGCCATCGACCCGATCGGGAAGAGGTGGTCGTGACGGGTGCGACGGCCGACGGCACCTTGCCGTCGAGCCCGTCGCGTCATCCCTACGCCGCTCCATCATCCGAGGAGATGCGTGGCTGACGTCGCTTGGGATCAGGCTTCGGGATCGGACGGGGCCGACCGATCCCCGCCCTGAGCCTCGACCAGGGCATGGATCTTGCCGCTCCGCTCGCGACGGCGTTCATCGTCCTGCGTCCCCGGCCGCCGGAGGCCAGGACGGCAATCCCGATCAGCAATCCCGCCCACGCCCACGATGAGTGCGGCGGCGCGTAACGGAAACTGACCGTCGAGCGTCCCCTCGGCAACTCGACCATCTGGAACACGCCATCGACCGGCGTGACGGCGGCCGTCGCGCCGTTCACACGCGCCGTCCATCCGGGCAGGAACTGTTCACGCCTGAGCAGGTGGGACGATCGGTCGCAGTTCGCCGTCAGATGCTCGCGATCCCGGACGGCGAGGCGGCAGGCGGGGGTCGCATCGAGATAGGAAGCGGGCGACGGCAACGCGTAGATGTCGGTCGACACGCCGGTCCAGACCTTCCTCAGCACCCCCGGCGTGCCGTCCGCCAGCATCGACAGCATCAGGCCAGGACGCGGCGGGTCCAGTCGCGTGGCGGCCGCGTCCATGGCCCGGGCCAGCCAGAACGCGATCGGATCGCCGTTGGTCGAGAGGCTGAACCTGGCGGCGACGACATCGCCGCGGCTCACCCGAACATCGTGGTCGAGCCTCAGGTCGAACCAGCCGTTGTCGGTCGCGTCGGCGAGCGCGCCTATCCCCTGCGCACAGGCGCCGTCGACGCAGAACGCCACCGCGAGCGTTCCAAGCGCGCGTCTGCCGAACGTGCCGATGCGGACGGATACCCCGTTGATGCGCAGCGGCGACGGGCTCGTCACCCGGAGCGCCTCGCCTAGCGACCCGCCCGGCGGCAACACCTGGTCGGTGCCCGCATCGGCTCCCGTCCGGGCGATGTCGATGCGGTCGCGAGGTAAAAGCCCATGCGGCAGGAGAGCGTAGGCGACGCCCAGCCGCTCGAAGGCCTCGGGATGCTCGATCAGCCGGCGCAGGATCGCAGGCTCGCCACCCGGCACCCCCGGGCGTGCACCATCGAAGGTCGGCGGATCCACGTTCGGGTCGATCGTCGCCTGGATCGTGTCGATCCAGGCCCGCGGCACCGGGACCATGTTGTGGTTGATGGAGGCGAGGCGGAAGTAGGCGCCGTAGTTCGGCCGCACCGGCCCCACGGTCACGAACCGTTGTAGTCCCAGATGGGCGCGCAGGAAGCCGAGCGTCGGCTCGTCGAGCGCACGCTCGGTCCGCCCCGACAGCAGCGGCACGCTGAAAAGGCCGACCGCGTCGCAGAGCAGCACCACCGCCAGTGCCCGAGCACGCGTACGCGAGGCTCGCACGCCCAGCAGCATCAGCAGCGCCGTCGCGATGCCGATGCCCCAGGCCAGCGAGGCCGAGGCATAAAGCCAGCCGTACGACAGGGCGTGCCAGTCCGCCAGCGTCGAGCGGTCCAGCCACAACGATGCGGCCACGAACGCCGTCGCGATGAGCGCGCCGGCGACCGCCTGCCGGTAGAACCCCGGCGCCGCGCGCCACCAATCGTCGAGCGCCAGGACCGCGAGGATGAGCGCTGCCGTTACCCAGGCGGGCAGCGCGTAGCGGGAGAAGACGGTGCGGCCGAGCAGCGGCAGCGCATCGAGCGCGCCGCTGACCAGCGGCACCTCGGCGGTCTTGCAGACCGCCAGGACGATCCAGGCGACCAGCATCAGGCGCAGCCCGCGCTCGCGCGTTCCCGTGGCACCGACGACGGCGAGCAGCGCGGTGCTCAATCCCAGGTAGCCGATCACCATGGCCCAGAGCAGGCCGCGGCCGGCCGAGTAGGAGTAGCCGTTGAGATAGGGAAACAGCATCATCGACCAGGCCGGCAGCGGCAGCGGGTAGTCGCTGCGGCCGGCATGGACACCGACATAGGCGTCCGGCAGGTAGTCGAGAAAGGCCACGAGCTGCGGCGCCGCGATCAGCAGCGCGCAAGCCCCGCCGAGCGCCACCCGACCGGCGAAGCGCCACCGCCCATCCCCGGCCTGGGCGAACCGCACGCTGGCCCAGGCGAGCGCCAGCAGCCCCTCGATGAACGAGGTTTCCGGAAATCCCGCCAGGATCAGCCACGCCATGGCGACGGCGAACAGGCGCCAGCCGTCGTCGCGCGCCCATTCGATGCCGAGCAGGACCATCGGCAGGAACGCGATCGGCAGCATCGGTCCGTCCGAGGCGCCTGCGAAGGCGCCGTTGAACTCGAACAGGAGCCCGCCGCCGAGCGCCGCCGCCGGCACGATGCCGATCCGGCGCAGCAAGCCCGCCATCGAGACGCCGCCCACGACCTGCAGGGTCAGCTTCAGCCAGAGCAGGCCGTTGTTGAGGCCGAGCAGCAGCACGAAGGGCAGGAAGAACGCCGCCGGCTGGTATTCGCCCGCGAGCGGCACCCCGAGTCCGGAGTAGGGGTTCCACCACGGAACGATCCCATGCCACCAGTCGCGCGCCGCCAGATGGCCGAGCGCCTGCACCGTGACGCCCGCGTTGCCGTCGTTCCAGCCGGGCGATCCAGGCAGGATCGCGCCGTCGAGCCAGTTGGTCGAACGGGTCGCGAGGCCCGACAGGATCGGCAACGGGTCGGACGTGAGGATGCCGAGGATATCAGGCAGGCGGATCAGCAGCGGGAGTGCCACCAGCGCCAACGGCGATGACCACCAGTCCGTTCGCGTATGCTCACGCCGTGGTTGCGTCGCCGACCCATGGTCACTCATGGGGCTTCTGGTGTGATGATGTCGTGCCTGTCGTCAAGCGGAAGCCAAAGTGCTTCCATTCGGCTGACACTGCCGGAATGATTACCTCATTCAAGATCTAATTCACTGACTTGTTAGAACGAGCGCCATAGATGCTGTCAGGTCCGTGAAGTCATCATACGTAACTGGCTCAAGCGACGCCGTTAGCTTCATCGTTACGAGCCTATTTACTGAGCTTGAGCCTTATCCAAGTCGACAATGAAATGAAATTTGAGTCGAGCCGGGCTTCCGCGGCACGCTGGTGAACGGCTTCAGCCAGATCGGCGCCGACAGCATCACGGTCCCGAGCGCAGCGGGCGTTCCGGCAGGAACAGCAC
>CAXUBN010000090.1:0-6932 GCA_964249255.1 uncultured Acetobacteraceae bacterium
GCACATGCGGGACGCGCTGCGGGCGCTGGGAGGGTAGGACCAGGGCGCTGCCCTGGACCCGCCAAGGGCCGCGGGCCCTTGGAACCCTACTCTGAGGAACGGTTTCCAAAGGCCCAGCCTTTGGCGGGGTCCAGGGGCAGCGCCCCTGGGCTTCAGGACGGCTTGCGGAACTTCAGCACCATGTTGTCGGCCTCGCCGATCGCCTCGTACTTGGCGTGATCCTTGTCCTTCAGCCGGTAGGTCGGCGGCAGCGTCCAGACCCCGGCCGGCCATTGCGCGGTGTCCTTCGGGTTGGCGTCCATCTCCGAGGTGCCGACCAGGACGAAGCCGGCCTGCTTGGCCAGCGCGATGGCGGCATCCTGGCTGACGTAGCCGTCATTGGCCTGCGGGTCCTGCGGCACGTGGCGGTTGCCGCGATGCTCCTCGAGTCCAAGCACGCCACCGGGCTTCAGCACCTGGTAGAATGCGGCCAGCATCTGTGGCGCCCGGCCCGCCTTCATCCAGTTGTGGAGGTTGCGGAAGGTTACCACCAGGTCGACGCTGTTCGGTGGCGCCAGCGGCTGCGAGCCGTCGGTCACCGTCACCTGGACCTTGTCGTAGACTTGCGGCGAGGCGGCCAGCTTCTTGGCCAGCGGCGCATCCGGCGTCAGCGGCTTGGGTTGGGCGATGGTGTAGGTGCCGTTCGGGCGCAGGTAGGGCGCCAGGATCTCGGTCCAGTAGCCGCCGAACGGCCAGATCTCGAGCACCGTGTCCGTCGGCTTCAGCCCGAAGAACGCGAGCTCCTGGCCCGGATGGCGTGCGCCGTCGCGTTGCGCGAAGGCGGGGCTGCGTGTCGGGCTGGCGATCGCGGCCTGCAGGGCCGGATCGGGTGCCGGGTCGGCCCGGGCCGCGAGCGGCAGCAACGCAAGGATGGCGGGAATCGCGCCATACAGGCGGCGCGCCTGCCGGGGGCGGGCGGCGTACCGACGACGTTGGGCGAGAATGGTGAGCGGGGTCATCATGACGTGAGCTGTCCTGTCGGGTGAGTCATCCGGAGGATAGCCACTCCGCCGGCGGACGATAAACCGTGTCGCGGCGGGTAGACCCATTTCAGCCCGGAACCGCCGCCTGCACCGTCAGGCGGTCCGGCAGCAGGTGCTGGCCGAAGAACGCGTCCGCGATGCGCTGCTGCTCGGCGACCACGTCGGGCGTCATCGGCTGCACGCCGTAGGTGAGCCGGCCGATCGCGCGCCGCACCACCGGCACCGGCAACCCGGTGTCGGCCGCCAGCATGGCGCTGGCCTCGTCCCGATGCGCGTCCGCCCAGGCGTCGGAGCGGGCGATCTGCGCGAGCAGGAGCCGGATCAGGTCGGGGTTGCGGGCGGCAAAGCCGCGCTCGGCCAGGAAGAACTGCCGGTTGGGCACCACGCCGTCGGCCCGCGCCAGCACCCGTGCCGACGACCCCACCTCGACCGACGACAGGTACGGATCCCAGATCGACCAGGCGTCGAGCCGGCCGCTATCGAACGCCGGGCGCGCCGCACCCGGCGCCAGGAACACCGGCCGGACGTCCGCCATGCTCATGCCGGACTTCATCAGCGTCGCCAGCAGCAGCCAGTGCGCGTTGGCGCCGCGGGTCACGCCCACGGTCTTGCCGCGCAAGGCTCCGACGTCGCGGATCGTGCTGGCCGCCGGCACCACGATGGCCTCCCCGAACGGTGCCGGCGGCTCGTGGGCCACGTAGATCACGCGGTTGCTGGCGGCCTGCGCGAACACCGGCGGCGCGTCGCCCGTGATGCCGAAGTCGATGGCGCCGGCACCCATCGCCTGCATCATCGGCGGCCCGGCGACGAACTCGCTCCACGCCACCGCGTCGCCGGTGCCGGCCAGGGCGGCCTCGAGATAGCCGGTATGCTTGAGCAGGATCAGCGTGCCGTAGCGCTGGTAGCCGATGCGGATCGTGCGCGGCCTGGCCGCACGGGCCGCCACCGGCAGCGCGGCCAGCAAGGTCTGGACAAGGCCCGTCTGCAGCATGCGGCGCCGGGTTGCGGATAATTGCATGGTATCCCTCCCAGCGGCGTGCATTGCATGATTGCACGATGTGATCCAGCTTAACCCGCCATGCACCGGACCATCAGCCCCGGGCACTGTCAGCGCTGCCGGATCCTCCGGCGGCGCCGTTCCGGGAGTGTGCGACATGGCACCCGATACCCATAAGGCCGACCTCGTTCCGGATCATGCCCCGGATCATGCGATCGCCGGCGGCGCCCGCGAGGCGGATGTACTGTGGTTCCTGCCGACGCACGGCGACGGCCGCCACCTCGGCTCGCAGGTGGGCGCCCGCCACGTCACGCTGGACTACCTGGCCCAGATCAGCCGCGCCGCCGACGAGCTCGGCTACTACGGCATGCTGCGGCCGACGGGCAAGTCCTGCGAGGACAGCTGGGTGGTCGCCTCCGCCATGATCCCGCATACGCGGCGGGTGCGGTTCCTGGTGGCGGTGCGGCCTGGCCTGTCGGAACCATCGATGACGGCGCGGATGGCGGCCACGTTCGATCGGCTGTCCGGCGGGCGGCTGCTGGTCAACGTGGTGACCGGCGGCGATCCGGTGGAGCTCGCCGGGGACGGCGTGTTCCTGGACCACGGCGAACGCTACGCGGCGACCGCGGAGTACCTGGAGGTGTGGCGCGGGCTGATGCGCGGCGAGGTGGTGGGCTACGAGGGGCGCCACGTGCGCAGCCAGGGCGGCCACCTGCTGTATCCGCCGGTGCAGGCGCCGTATCCCCCGCTCTACTTCGGCGGCTCGTCGGAAGCGGGCCAGCGCGTGGCGGCCGAGCAATGCGACGTCTACCTCACCTGGGGCGAGCCGCCGGCGGCGGTGGCGGAGAAGATCGCCGCGGTGCGCGCGCTGGCGGCGGCACGGGGACGGACGATGTCGTTCGGCATCCGGCTGCACGTGGTCGTGCGGGACACCTCGGAGGCGGCCTGGGCCGCGGCCGACGACCTGATCCGCCATGTCGGCGACGACGACATCGCGCGGGCGCAGGCGGCCTTCTCGCGCTTCGACAGCGTGGGTCAGCAGCGCATGGCGCGGCTGCATGAGGGTGGCCGCGACCGCGACCGGCTGACGGTCTCGCCCAACCTGTGGGCGGGGGTGGGGCTGGTGCGCGGCGGCGCCGGCACCGCGTTGGTCGGCGACCCGGACGAGGTGGCGGCGCGCATGCGGGAGTACATGGCGCTGGGCATCGACCGCTTCATCCTGTCCGGCTATCCGCACCTGGAGGAATGCTACCGCTTCGCCGAGCTGGTGTTCCCGCGCCTGCCGTTGCGCGCCACCACCGGCACCGGCCGCGGCCCGGCCCGCAACGCGGGGCCGTTCGGAGAGATGATCGCCAACGTGGGCGCCCCAGCACGTTGACCTGGCGGCGGTCTAACCTTCCGGGTTTGTCCGCCGCCCCTGCAGGTTCAGGATCGCGACCACCACCGCCGCGGCCGGGGCGAACAGGGCGGCCAGAAGCACGAGCCAGCCGGCGCCCCCGCAACACACCACGACCGGCAACCCCAGCATGATGTCGTCGGGATCGAACAACCGCGCGCCGGACCCGGCGCTTCCGCGGCTCGGCCGCAGTTGCACGAACACCGCCCCCACCCCGATGGCCCCCACCGCACCCAGGAGTGGCCCGGCCGCCGGCCCGGCCCCGGCCATGAACGGCACCGCGGCCTGCGTGCCCAGCCCCAGGCCAGCGAAGGTGGCCATCGTGGAAACACAATCTGACGTGATGTCGAACAGGGCGCCGAACCGGCTGAAGCACCCGCGACGCCGCGCCAGCGCGCCGTCGGCGCGGTCCAGCAGCATGGACAGGAGAAACACGGCGCCGCCCACCGCATCCGGTCCGGGTCCGGCGGCGAAGCAGGCGGCGGCACCGAGGCCGGTCAGCAACCGAAGGCTGGTCAGCAGGTTCGGGCTGACGCCGCCGACGGCCAGCACGGACACCGCCGGTCGCAAGGCACGGTGCAGCAGGGTGTTGTGGCTCAAAAACGGCTCCGGTTCGGCGGGATGGCCGCCGGGTGCGACGGCAAGCCTTGGCCATGCGGGGCGGGATGTCGTAAAACTGCGACAAGCCTGTCGGGGACGAGAACAACCGGCAGGGAAACAAAGGGTGCGTCACGCACCGAGACGACGTGCCCGAACGGCACGGGGGAGACCATCACGATGCGCGCGTTCCAGGGACAATTCTCCGACAATCAGCCGATCCGCCGCAACGTGGCCGAGAAGCAGAAGCAGCTGCGCGACCTGCGCGAAACACTGGGCTCGATGAAGGCGCATACGGCCCCCGCCCTGCGCGACAGCGTGCGCAAGCGGATCGCCGAGCTCGAGGTCGAGCTGCGCGGCACCCCGGCGGTGGCGATGCCTCCGGTCCCGCCGCGACGGTCGGTCTAGCGGGAAAGGTTCAGGCCAGGGGCTTTGTCCCTGGACCCCATCAAGGGCGGAGCCCTTGAAACCCGGTTTTGAGAAAGATCAGGCTTAGTCGAATTCCGTTGGCAACTCCGGCTGTCGGTAGTGGACGAACAGCCGCGCCATCTGGTGCGGCAGCACGCGGCCGGTGGACAGGTCGGCGGGGATCTCGTGCTCGGCCCAGAAGCGGGCGTCGCTGGTCTCGATGTTGGCGTCGTCCTGCGGCGACGGGTCGAGCAACGTGCACAGGAAGAACAGCTTGTAGATCGAGAACGGCCCCGCCGGGTGATGGCCCTGCCGGGCACGGTCGTGGACCAGCGCCAGCTTGTTGGCGCGCACGCGGTAGCCCGACTCTTCCAGCACCTCGCGCTCGGCACACTCCGACGCGGTCTGGTTCACGTCGGCCCAGCCGCCCGGTAGCGTCCAGCGGCCGCCGTCCGCGGTCTCGCGCACCATCAGGATGCGGCCCTCCGCATCGAACACCGCGCCGCGCACGTCCACCTTGGGCGTGGCATAACCCTTCTCGGCGACGAAGACGGTCTCCAGCGACGCGGCGTCGGCGCCGCCGCGGGCGGCCATCATGCGGGCGGCAAGCGCGGTCAGCGCCCCGTAGCGCTCGACGTCGTAGGGGTCGCGGGTGAAGGCGAGGCCGCTCTGCGCCACTGCCTGGACCTCGCGCGCCCACAACAGCCAGTCCGGTTCCCGTTCCTCACCCATCACGATCCCTCCGCGTCCACCACCGGTCCAGGCGCCGAGCCAGGCTCTGAGATCGACACCGACTTCACCAGCGCCATCAGTGCCCGCCCGGGCCGCAGCGCCAGCCGTTCCACCGAGTCCGCGGTGATCCGCGCCAGGATCACCGGTTCCACGTCGTCATCGTCCGGTTCCAGCACAACCACCGCCAGCCCCGCGTCGCCCTGCGACCGCACCGCGCGCACCCGGACCCGCAGCACGTTCTGCGCGCTCGTGATTGGCGCCGCGCCGTCACCCGCGGCGAGCAGCACCACCTCCCCGGCCGGCACCGTCAGCCGCAGCATGGTCCCGACCGCCTCCCCACGGAGCGGCACGAGCAGCGCGAACCCGCCGGCCCGCACGGTGGTCAGGCCGCGCGACCGGTCGTGCGCCGTGATATGGCCCGACAGCAGCGCCCGCGCGTCCGCCCGCCCGGACAGGCCGGCATCGGCCAGCACGGCGGCGATCGGCCCGCAGGCGGTGCAGCGACCGTTCTCCAAGAGCGCCAGCGTGTCGCAAAGCCGCATCGCCTCGTCCAGCGCGTGCGTCACGTACAGGATCGGCAACCGCAGCCGGTCGCGCAGCCGGGACAGGAACGGCAGGATCTCGTCGCGCCGCGCCGCGTCGAGTGCGGACAGCGGCTCGTCCATCGCCAGCAGCAGCGGCCGCGATAGCAGGGCACGCCCGATCGCCACCCGCTGCCGCTCGCCGCCGGACAAGGCCCGGGTGCGCCGTCCCAGCAGCGCATCCAGCCCCAGCAGCGCCACCACCTCGTCGAACGGGGGGTGCCCGTCCGCCGGCACGCCCCGCGCGCGCCGGGCGCCGTAGCGCAGGTTGGCGGTCACCGACAGGTGCGGGAACAGCCGTCCGTCCTGGAACACGGTGCCGATGCGCCGCCGCTCCGGCGGCAGCCACACCCCGGGTCCCGACAATACGCGGTCGCCGATGCGGATCGCGCTCCAGTCCGGCCGGAACAAACCGCACAGGGCGGCGACCAGCGTGCTCTTGCCGGCCCCGGACGGGCCGAACAGTCCGATGATGCCGGGCAGCGGTGCCGTGATCGCCAGGTCGAGGCCGCGTCCGGTGGCGGCGAAGCGGTGCCGCAGCGCCAGATGGAGGGTCATGGCGCCTCCCCCGCCATCATGCCGTGGCAGGGAGGGGGTACCATCAAGGACCGCCGGCGCGGCGCAACCGGCGCAGCAGCAGCTCCGAAACGATCAATCCGACCAGCGCCAGCAGCAGCGACACCGCCGCCAGCCGCCCCGCCAACGCCTCGCCGCCCGGCTCCTGCAGCGCCGTGTAGATCGCCAGCGGCAGCGTCTGCGTGCGGCCGGGGATGTTGGCGGCGAAGGTGATCACGGCTCCGAATTCGCCCAGGCTGGCGGCATAGCCGATCGCCGCCGCGGCCAGCACGCCGGGGGTGGCCAGAGGCAGCGTGACGGTGACGAACCGATCGAGCGCGCCGGCCCCCAGCCCCGCCGCCGCCTGCAGCAGGCCGCGGTCGATCGCCTCCAGCGACAGCCGGACCGTGCTGACCATCAACGGCAGCGTCATGGTCGCGGTCGCCAGCGCGGCACCCGCGGTGGTGAATACCAGCCTGGCATGGAACAGCCGCCACAGGAGCATGCCGAGCGGACCCTGCACGCCGAACAGCAGCAGCAGCAGCCAGCCGGTGACCACCGGCGGCAGCACCATCGGCAGGTGCACCAGCGCGTCGAGCAGCGGCCGGCCCGGCAAGCGCGGCCAGGCCAGCAGGGCGGCCAGC
>CAXUBN010000090.1:6942-8490 GCA_964249255.1 uncultured Acetobacteraceae bacterium
CGACCGCCATGGCTCCCACCCGCAGAGTCAGCCACACCGCAACCCATTGGTCCGGCTCCAGCATCGGCGCCGTCCGGCGCGGTTCCGCGCCTTCCTAGCCGCCGACGCCGCTGAAGCCGCTGAAGCCGTCGCGGCGGAACACCGCCTGCGCCGCGTCGCCATGCAGGAAGGGCAGGACCGCGGCCGCCTCGTTGTTGTCGGACAACAATGCCGCCGGATACCGGATCGGCGGGTGGCTGTTCTCCGGGAAGGTGCCGGCCACCGCCAGCCCCGGCGCGCTGACGGCGTCGCTGCCGTACACGACCCCGGCGGGCGCCTCGCCTCGCTCCACCAGCAGCAGCGCCGCGCGCACGTTCTCCGCCGGCGCCAGCCGGCCGGCGACCGTCCCCCACAGGCCGAGCCTGGTCAACGCCTGCTTGGCATAGATGCCGGCCGGCACCGAGGCCGGGTCGCCCACCGCCAGCCGGCCGTTCGGGCCCAGCACGGACGGCCATGACAGGCTGGGGCCGATCGTCACCGGCTTCAGCGCCCCTTCCGGCTCGACCAGCACCAGCGTGTTGCCGAGCAGGTCGCCGCGGCTGGCACCGCGGATCAGCTTGCGCGCGGCCAGCCAGTCCATCCATCTCTCGTCCGCCGACACGAACAGGTCGGCCGGCGCCCCCTGCGCCACCTGCTGCGCCAGCACCGAGCTGGCCGCGAACGACAGGTGCGGCAGCGGGTGGCCTGCGCCTGCCCAGAGCTGGGCCACCCTCTTCAGCGCGTCGGTGAGGCTGGCGGCGGCGAACACCGTGGCCGGCGCTCCACTGGCCGGTGTCCCGTCCGCCGGCGCCGCCCATGCCGCGCCGCCGATGGCCGCCATCATCGCCGCCAGTCCGAGCAGCGGCGCCATGCGACGCAGCCCCGGCCTGGACCCGCCCTGTCGATCACGCTCCGTCATGTGCATCCCGTTCACCACCATGCGGTTCATCCCCGCCAGCCTAGGATCATCGATCGCCCTCGCCCATCCGTTTCACGGCCCCAACGGTCTTCGCCCCATGACGATCATTCCGTCCCGATCCCGCCAACCTCCATCCTGTCCCCCGACACCGCCCACGCGGCTGCGCGAGGGGTGCCGCCGGTGCACAACAGCACCAACCTGGTGGTCAGCGGCAGTTCGGCGGACGCGCTGCTGGCGAGCCGCACCGCCACCGCGCCGATTGGGGCCTGCCTGGCAGGCGGACCCATTGGCCGCCTCTTGCAGGCAGCATGCTCGCGGCACTGGCCGGAGGGTTGGCGGCGGAACCGCTCGATGCACCCTCGACCATGTCACGCTGCTGGCGCGGGTGCTGATCGGCGAGGACGTGGCGACATCGACGGCGCCGGCGAACGGATGCCGGCCGTCCGGGGTTTGACAGCCGGGCGGCCCGTGTGGTCGGTGCGCCGCTTCGCCCGGCGCGCGACCGCATCGATCCGGGCCAGCATTGGAAGCCGATGCCGATGCGCCGATCAGACCGTTGCCTCCACCGCCTGATTCTGGTGGCGCTGCTCGCGGCGCAGGTGCTGCTGGGG
>CAXUBN010000091.1:0-8333 GCA_964249255.1 uncultured Acetobacteraceae bacterium
GGGCCGTCCCGGCCGGTCCGGCCGCCGCGCGCCTGGCAGCCGGACGACGCGCCCGGGCCGCTGATCGGCTGCCACGGCTTCTTCCTGCCGGGCAAGGGCATCGACGTGCTGATCGAGGCCGTAGCCCGGCTGCGCGGGCGCTGGCCGCACCTCCGCCTGCTGCTGATGAACACGGCCTACGACGCGGACGACTCACGCGACGAGATCGCGCGCTGCCGCATCCTGGCCGGGGAGCTGGGGATCGCGGACGGGGTCACGTTCGGCACGGAGTTCGCCGAGCATGGCGAGGCGCTGGACCGGCTCGCTGCCTGCGACCTGCTGGCGCTACCGTACCGGCCGTCGCGCGAGGCGGCCAGCGGCGCTGTGCGTGCTGCGCTCAACGCCGGGGTGCCGGTCGCGGTGACGCCGATCGCGCTGTTCGACGAGCTGGACCGCGCGGTGTTCCGTTTCGACGGCCTCGAGGCCGCAGATGTCGCGCGTGGCCTGGAGCGGCTGCTGCGCGACGTCGCCCTGCGCGCGACGATCGGGGACGCGGCGCAACGTTGGGTCGCGGGGCGGCAATGGCCCGATGCGGCGTGGCGGATGCTGGGGATGATGGATGGCTTGGTCGCCGCACGGCGCGGCGGCGATTGATCAACGAAAAAGACCCGCCGGTCTCCGTGGAGGGGACCGGCGGGTCAAGTCACATCGGTCCGAGCTTAGACCGTTGTGATGGTGCCGTTCACGCCGCTCGGGAAGAACCCACCTCGGCTCGTGCCCGGCACGTTGCTGCTGTAGGCGATCGACAACACCTGGCTGGTCGTGCGACGCGCCACCAGGGCGTTGTCGTCGACGTTGGTGAAGTTGAACGGGTTGCTGTTGGCGTTGGTGCCGTTGTCGAACGTGCCGCCCAGCGTCGCCCGCAGCAGCGAGATCGCGGCGGTGGCGGGGCCGGCACCGATCTCCGCCAGGTAGCCGCGGATCGCGCCGGCTTGTGCGCCCTCGGCGCCGAGCAGGCTGGCGGCGAAGGCGATGTTGTTGGGCACGGTCAGCAAGGCTGCCGCACCGGCCAGCGCCGTGACGCACACGTCCTCAAGCACATAGGCGCCGAGCAGGAAGCTCACCTCGTTCGCATACGGGTTGAACGGAGGACCGCCGGGCTCGGCCAGGCCGGCGGCGACCGCCAGGCCCGCGAAGGCGTCGACGAAGTCGATCGTCGGCTCTGCGATGGCAGCGCTGCCCAGCGCCTCGCGGAAGAAGTTCACGTGGCCGAGCTCGTCGAGTGCCAGCTGCTTGCAGTAGTAGGCGAGCGCCGTGGTCTTGAACGGGACCGTGGCGCCAGGCGCGCTGACAGTGCCAGGCGTACCCACGCCGGTGACGCTGGTGTAGGCGCTTACGCCCTTCCCGGTCAGCGCGCGCAGGTAGTACTCCGCGCCGAGGTACTCGAAGTTGAGGGCGAAGTTGAAGATCGCCTCGTCGGTGGCGGCGGTGGCGTTTGCCGCCCGGCTGGTGAGCAGGTTGGCGGCGGTGATCCCGGCAAGGCCGGCGAGGCCGAAGCCGGCGCGGCGCATGACCACGCGGCGGCCGTTGGTCTCGGCCTCGGCCGGCTCCGGAAGTTGGCCGATCTCGGGCTGGTTGCCCATCTCAGGCTGGTTGATCGTGTCGAGCATGATGGATGGTTCCCTACGGAGCTCAGGGACCGCGGATCCCGTCTGGACGGTTCCGCGGCCGGACGCACGTGTGTGGCTGGATCTCGTCAGGTGGCGGGGCCGCCGATGGTGCCGTTCACGCCTTGCGGGAAGAACAACCCGGCCGTCCCGGACGCGCTGCCGTAAACGATGTTCAGCACCTGTGCCGGCGTGCGCCGGAAGGACGTTCCGTTGTAGTCGACGTTGTTGAAGTTGTAGGGGTTGCCGGCGACGGCGGTGCCGTTGTCGTCCGCCATGCCCGACAGCGTCGCACGCAGCGCCGAGATCGCGTTGGTCGCATTGCCCGCGCCGATGCGCGACAGGTAACCGCGGATCGCGCCGGCGTGATACCCTTCGACCGCGAGGATGCTCGCCGCATAGGCCAGGTTGGCCGGCGTGGTGAGCGACGAGGCGGCGCCAGCATAGGCGGACACGCCGACGTCCTCGAAGATGTAGGCGCCGAGCATGAAGCTGATCTCGTCCGCGAACGGGTTGAACGCCGGGCCGCCCTTGACGGCCAGCCCCGCGGCGATGGCCAGGTTGGCGAAGGCGTTGGTGAAGTCGATCGGCGGCTTGGCGACCGCTGCCGTCCCGAGCGCGCTGCGCAGGAACTCGACGTGGGCCAGCTCGTCGTTGGCGATGCGGAGCGCATAATAGGCGAGTGCCGGATTCTGGAACGGCACCAGCGAGCCGCCGGTCACGACATCCCCGCCCGTCCCGACGCTTCCCGTCACGCCGACGTAGGTGGACAGCGGCTGGCCGGTGGTCGCGCGCAGGTAATACTCGGCCTCGAGGTATTCGAGGTTCAGCGCGAAGTTCAGGATGTCGGCGTCGGTCAGCGCGGCCGCATTGGCCGCGGTGCTGGTGCCGATGGCCGCGCCACCGATGGTGCCCAACGCTACGGCGCTCAGGCCGGCGCTCTTCATCAGGCCGCGGCGACCCATGCCGCTACCCCCGAGAGTTGCGGAAAGCATCTCGTGTTCAGACATTAGGAACGTCCCCGTACGAAGTGACACCCTGTTCCTGGCCGAACGCGAGGCAGGGGGGCAGATGGCGTCGTGCGCCAGCCAGATCATGATACGGGGTCGTCGCCTCCGGAGATGCAGCAGGCGGATTAAAATGAGGTTGCCACAATGTAAAATAACTGTGAGTTCGGCCATGTTAAGGCATAGGATCGGAAGCTTCCGACATCCTGGCTCGACGTCATCGCTGACCGCATCCAAACCTCATCATGGGGCAGAGATTAGGATCCACGTAATGATTGATGCGCTTGACTGGATGGCAGATGCCGCACTGCCCTGCCGCAGGAAGCACTCGTTGATTAATCTTTGAAGACAGCGACGAGATACTGGCCGGCAACCTTGGTGATGCCTGAAGGCGGGCCGTAGGTCGTCACGGCCGATGCCTGCGTGATGCCGAACTTGCCGCCCGGCGTGATGATGACGAACTGTGGATGCCGTGATTTGAATTGACCGGTATCGGTCAGCCAGGGGAAGGGCAGCAGCCGTCCGTTCAGCTGTCCCACCGGCTCCGCGATCACCCGACCGCCGCTGAGCGCCGTCACCAGTTGCGTATCCCAGTAATCGCCCACGCCGTGGGTCAGGCCGTGCTGCCGGAGCCAGTCGGCGAGCACGCGTTGCGGCATGGTCCGGATCGCCGGATGCTGTCCGGCCATCCTGGCGACCGTCGCCACGCCGCCGATCATGTAGGGGATGCCCAGGCCGAGTCCGACCGCCACCGCCAGGCGGACGGTCTTGGGGCCGCAGCCGGCGAGGCGGGTGCCAAGCTCGATCGCCGCTGCCACGCACAGGAAGACGAACGTCGGCACGACGTATCGGATCACGGCACCGGGGAAGTCGGTGCCTGCGGCGATCGAGAGCCTGACGGTGGCGCTGGCCGCTGCGAGGCCCGCCAGGCAGAGGCCACCCAGCACCAGCAAATGCGCGACACCATCGCGCGATGCGACCGGCAGCCGCCAGATCACCAGCAGCGACAGACCTCCCACGCCGATGGCGACAAGGAAACGGGAGGCGGTGATCAGCTCGTGCAGCGGCAGTGTCGCGACCATGCTCGCCCGCGCGGTGAACAGGATCTGCACTCCGACCAGCAACGCGAACGCGTCCCCCTTCAACTCCAGGAGGTTGGCGACGAAATCCCCCGTGATGCTGGATACGGTGGTGAACGCGCCCACCCGTGACAGGCCGTGCAGGGCCAGCGTGCCGCCGGCAAGGCCAAGCGCCGTGCAGCCGATCAGCAGCCAGTCATCCGGACGATAACGCCTGCCGAGCCAGGCACGCGCCGCCACCAGCAGCAGCAGCGGTCCCAGCAGCAGGCCGTCCGCCATCGGATCGCTGAAGGTGACGGCGAACACGAGCATGGTGAAGGGAACAAGACGTCCCCGATGGAACCGGCGGTCTGACAGGACGGGCGCGACGAGAAGGATGGCGTAGAGGCAGGCGGCAAGCGTGGCGACGTGGAAGTCGCTCCAAAGGAAGAAGTTGTAGTGCAGATCGTATGTTCCGTAAGGCATCCCCAGAACGGTCAGTATGACGTAGCCACCCACCAGGCGCTGCCGCCGGTCCGTGGAGGCGGCTGCAACCAGCAGGAGGCAGGCCACCAGCAGGAGCGCGAACACGGCGAACGGCACGAGGTAGATGAGCCGTGGTCCCGGGCCCAGCACGAGGGCACCCAGCATGAAGAACGGCAGGTCGGTCAGCAGGAAGTTGTCGGTCGCCAATACCCAGTCGTGCAGCAGCGGGTTGCCGGCCCGGATCGCCAGCATCTCGTTGTAGCTTTGCACCGAGTCCGAGTTCGGGTGAAGGCTGCAAGCCAGGTAGAAATCTCCCAGCAGGCAGAAGCTGAGATAACCGAGCAGGCCGAGGCGCGATCCCAGGAACGCGACCACGATCCGGGTCAGACCAACGTATAGGCGACGCGCTCGCATAGGGCGGATATCCTGACGGGACCGCATGAATCCTCGCGAGGGTATGCCCATCGCTACCGTTGCTTCATGCTGAACGTGTTCTAGGATCGACGACGAGTGAAAACAAAACAGCGCAACGCGGCAGGAAGCAATCGGAGCGTGCAGCACATCGGTTCTGCGAGCAAGAAGCCGAAACGCGCTCCTGGGCTTCTTGATGAAACGAGATGTCGTCTCGAAGGCTCCATGCTACAATTCGGAGAAATTGGTGACGTTTCTTATCCCGTCGTTGCCATGACACGGCGCCGCCGACGTCGACCGGCCTCAGGTTCATGGATCCGAGAGAAGCATCCGCCGGTCCAGAGGATGAAGTGACCATGCCGGTCGACGGAAAGATCATCTTCGCCAACCAGCTGCGCGGTGTTTGCGTGCTGTGCGTGATGCTGGTGCACTACACCACCGTCGTGCACTACTTCCGCGGTGACATATCCTGGGTGGTCGCGGCCCCGCCGTTGACCGGGCCGATCAGCCCGATCGCGCTATGGGTTTATCCGCCGTGGCTCGACCTGGGCAAGTTCGGCGTCGGCGCCTTCTTCCTGATCAGCGGCTTCGTGATCCCGTTCTCGCTGCGACGCTCCAGCCCCGGTCCCTTCCTGCTGGCGCGGGCCCTGCGCATCTACCCCACCTTCTGGGCGGCGCTGCTGATCGAGGCCGCCGCCATCGCCGCCAGCGGGGGCTACTGGCATCGTCCGCCCGCATACGGCACCGGCGCCTACCTGGTGAACGCGCTGCTGATCGAGACGCCGCTGAACCGGCCGACGGTGGACTGGGTCAGCTGGACGCTGTCGATCGAGGTGAAGTTCTACCTCCTGGCCGCCCTGCTGCGCCGCCCCCTGCTGCGCTGCCGGGTCTGGCCGCTGCTGGCGTTGGGCGCCGCCTCGGTCGTGCTGGAGGCGCTCCGGTCCCGGGGGGCGGTTGCCCTGCCGCCGCTTCTGGCGGGCGAATGTCCCTACCTCGTCTTCATCCTGATCGGCACGCTGTTCCACTACCATCACGGGGGCGCGCTTTCCACGCCTCGCCTCGTCACCGCGACCCTCGCCCTGCTGGCGCTGTTCTTCACGGGGTATGCGCTGGGCCCGAACGCGGCCGACCTGCGTTCGCCGCACAGCCTCAGCCACGTGATCGCGCTGGCCGCGTTCGCCGTCTGCTACCGACTGCGCCATCGCTTCCGCCCCAACCGCGCGCTCGATGCCCTGGCCGCGGTCAGCTACCCGCTCTACCTGGTGCATGCCACGGTCGGCTTCACCGTCATCAGCTTCCTGATGCTCGCGTGGCACGTGCCCTACGGCATCGCCGCGATCCTGGCGGCGCTGCTGGCGGCGCTGCTGGCGACGGCGCTGCATCGGCTGGTCGAGCGGCCGACGATCCGGCTCGGCCATCGCCTGCGACCTCGGCTCCGCTCCCCCGCCGCGCCGGCGCACGGGCTGACGACCTGATCGTCCCGTTCTCCGGAGGCCCGTTCCCGCATCCGCCGGGGCGAGCCGGGCGAGGTCGTGGGCGCCCCGGCTCATCGCCCGTCCGGTTCGGCTATGCCCTGCTCCGGACAAGGCTCGCGATCCGTCGAAGCGGACCGGTCATGCGCCAGGACGTGCTCGTCCGGAGTCCGACGACATCGGCCTCCGTCGCCGCCAATCGCCTCGCCACCGCATCATGTGAGCTCCGCAGGCCCGCAACCTCCTCCCGCGTCGCGCCGAGCTGCGCCTGAAGCGCGTCCCGTTCGCGTCCCAGCCTGTCGAGCGCGAAGCGCAGGTCGGCGTGATCCTCGCGAGTGTAGTACGGGTGATCCTCGTAGGTATCGACCGTGCCGCTCAGGAACTCCAACCCCTCCTTGGCGAGGGCGAGCGGGAACAAGCGCCGGAGCGATGACCTGCCTCGGGCCGCGGCGTCCGCGTCGGTGCCGAGCAGCAGCTTGTTCGGCAACAGCGCGAACGGCATCAGGGTGCCGCCCTCGGCGACATAGGCGGCCAGTCCGGTCAGCACCCCGGTCCAATGACTGCTCAGGATGTCGTCGAGGGCAACGATGCCGCCCTTGATCAGCGTGCGCTCGGCAAGCCGCAGGTCGTTCGCCACCGTCGGCCCGGTATGGCCCCCATCGATCGAGATGAAGCGGAAGCGGCGTGACAGGAAGCCATGCCGTGCCAGGTCGAGGCTGGATTCCTGGATGATCTCCACGGCGGCGGCGGGCGCATAGCGGGCCAGGTTCCGCTCGAACACGGAACGATCGCCGCACCCCGAGTTGTCGACGTTCTTGTCCTGGTCGCCGAACACGTCCACCGCGACGGCATGCTCGCCAGGCAGCGTGCCATTGGCCAGGACCAGGAAAAGCTTTCCGTGATGGACGCCGATCTCGCACACGTCGCCACGCAGGCCGCCGTGGGCCTGTTCGATCAACAGGTGCGAGATGATCGAGGCGGTAGTCGGCGAAAGCCATCCCTCGACCATCTTGATCCCGAGTTCGAGATAGCTGGCCAGCGCGGTGAACAGGCCGCCCGCCGATCCCCCCAGCGGCGGATCGCCGGACACGGTCATGCTCGTCATCGCACCATCGCTCGCGATCGCTACGCGGGCAGGATCAACGGCCGCGTCCGGAACAACGGCGCGCCGGACGCCGGTGCCGTCAACCGCGCACCCGCCGCGACAGGCGAACCAACCGCCGTTGCAGGGCCAGCCGCTCCGCCACCGTCCTGACCGCCGTCGCCGGCGTGGCCGCCGCCGAGCGCTGTGCACCCGGCACGAACAGCCGCTGCGCCGACTGCATCACCAGCGACTGGTAGGCGGCGTTATATATCGGCGTGTGCGAATGGTAGTTGCCGACCGCGCGCATCAGGTCGCCGTGGGTCTCGTCCAGGTAGGTGCGCATGATGGCGCCCGCGGCCGCCACGTTGTAGCAGGCCTCGTTGCGCAGCCGCCCATACACGGTGGCGACCGTGGTGTGGGTGTAGCGCGCCAGCGGGGTCAGCCAGGTGGTGTTGACCTGCATCACGCCGAGATCCTCGGTCGCGTTGGTGTTCAGGTGCGCCAGGCCGGGGCTGCCGCCCTCCACCGCCTGGATCGACGGCAGCACGCGCGGCGGCAGGTGGTAGATCTGGGCCACCAGCGCCATGCACGCCAGATACTGAACCGCCATGCCCGACCCGCCTCGCCGTTCCGGCCCACCTTGCCTCGGGCCCCCGGGCTGGTTTCTAAAGGCGCCGCCGCAACGGGTCCAGGATTTAAGGCCAGGTCCCGGCCGCCCACGCGTCGGAGGGTTCATGACCAGACAGCGCCGCACCGGACCGCGCCACGACGACGGCTTCACCCTGATCGAGCTGCTGGTGGTGATCGCCATCCTCGGCCTGCTGATCGCGCTGGTGGCGCCGGCCGTGCTGAACCAGCTGGGCGGCGCCAAGGCCAAGATCGCCGCACAGTCGGTCGAGCGCATGGGCCAGATCCTTGACCTCTACAAGCTCGACGTCGGCAGCTACCCCAGCACCGAGGACGGGCTGCAGGCGCTGATCACCAAGCCCACCGACGCCGACAACTGGAGCGGCCCCTACGTGCATGGCAGCGGCCTGCCGGTCGACCCCTGGGGCCACCCGTTCACCTACCGCGAGCCCTCGGACCGCGACGGCCACGAATACGACCTGTGTTCCCCCGGGTTTTTTTTTAATGATTGGGGGAGCACCGAGATCTTCAACAGGTAGGGG
>CAXUBN010000092.1:0-2222 GCA_964249255.1 uncultured Acetobacteraceae bacterium
GCCAGTGGCCAGCGCACTGCATGCAGGGCGCACGCCCCGCGCGCGGCGCTGCTGAACACCCACGACCAGGGCGGCGGCGTCGGGCGGGTGGTGGCGGAGCGTGCCCGGCAGCTGCGGGCGCAGGGGCTGCGGCCGATCCTGCTGCGGCCGGCGGGCGATGCGGTGCTCCTGTCCGACGCGGCGCTGGAGGAACCCTTTCCCAACCTGCGCTTCGCGCTGCCCGCGGAGTTCGAGGCGCTGGTGGCGACCCTGGTGCCGGAGGGCGTGCTGCATGCGGAATGGCATCACCTGCTCGGTCACCATCCCCTGCTGCGCGGTTTGTGCGGCCGCCTGGGCGTGCCGTACGACGTCTATGTCCATGACTATGCCTCCTTCTGCCAGCGGATCGCGCTGGTGGGGCCCGGCGGGCGCTATTGCGGCGAGCCCGACATCGCCGGCTGCGAGACCTGCATCGCGGTGCAGGGCAGCCTCCTCGACGAACGCGTCGCGATGCCGGCGCTTCTGGCCAGGTCCGCCGCCGAGCTGCGGGGCGCGCGCCGGGTGGTGGCACCGTCGCAGGATGCGGCGGCCCGGATCGCGCGCCACTTCCCCAAGGTCCGCCCGACCGTGGCTCCGTGGGAGGACGACCGGCCCGACCTGTCGCTGGAGCGGCTGGCGGCGGTCTCGTCGCTGGCGCCGCGGCCGCGGCCCGACCGTGCGTCGCGGCGGCCCCACGGGACCAGCGGGGGCGAGGCTCCCGGACGGGTCGCCGTGATCGGCGGCATCGGCCGCGAGAAGGGCTACGACGTGTTGCTGGCCTGCCTGCTGGAGGTCCGCGCCCGCAGCCTGCCGTTGGAGTTCGTGGTGGTGGGGCACACGCCCGACGACGCCGCGCTGTTCGAGGCCGGTTGCCGTGACATCACAGGCGAGTATCGCGAGGACGATGCCGTGGCGCTGATCCGGGCGCAGGAGGCCGACATCGCCCTGCTGCCGTCGGTCTGGCCGGAAACCTGGTGCTTCACGCTGAGCCTGGCCTGGCGGGCGGGACTCCCGGTGGCGGCGTTCGACCTCGGCGCCCCGGCCGAGCGGATCCGCCGGACCGGGCGCGGCACCGTGCTGCCACTGGGGCTGCCGATCCCGCAACTCGTCATGCAGCTGCTGCGGCTTTGCCGCGCCGGCGCCTGAGGGCGGTTCCGGATCGCGCCGGCACCCATTGCGGACCGGCTCACGCCGTCGCACCATCGCCGAAACAACGATAACCTGCCCGGCCCACGAGCCGACATGAACGGAAACCGACGATGTCGCAGTCCAGTCCGGCACCGAACCAGAGGCTGGTGACGGAGCTCAAGGTTTCGGCCCACCTGATGCTGCTCGATCCGGGACTGTTCTGCATCTTCCACACGCCCGGCACCGCGGTGACGGATCCCGCCAGCGGCCTGCCCGGTGTGCGGGTCAGCCGGCCGCCGACCGCCACCGGGGACGCGCTGTCGATCAGCACGTTCGATGCGGATGGTTGGCTGGGCGGCGAGGGCAGTGCGGCGCTGGTGCGGGTGGCGTCCCAGCCGTCGCATGTGTTGATCACGATCTACCAGGCGGCCGGCAGCACCGCGGAGGCGCCGAGGTTGCAGGTGCTGCGGCTGAGCGAGACCGCCGGCGTCCGGACCGCGCCGACGCCGCAGGCGGTCCAGCCGATGCTGCCCGCCGGCGACCGACGCCAGGACGCTTTGCCGCCGGGCACGGTGCCGCCCGGGACCAAGCTGGAGGTGGCGGCGCACGTGCAACGGCGTGGCGACCTGCTGACCCGGCTCGGCGAGTGGATGGGTGCGCGCGGCAGCCAGAACTGGATCGAGGGCTTCGGCATCTCGCCGAACAACCGGGTCGACCCGTCCGAGATCGAGTATCAGGCGGTGCTCGGCAAGGGCTGGCTATCGCCCTGGGCCGAGGGCGGCAACTACTGCGGCAGCCGCGGCATGGCGCTGCCGATCCTGGGCCTGCGCGTGCGGCTGAAGGGCGAGGCGGCCGAGCGGTTCGATATCCGCGTCAGCGCCACCTTCACCGACGGCAGCCAGGTCGGACCGGTGGACGGTACCCAGACCGCGGAGTCACCCGAGCTGGCGCCGTTGGAAGCGTTCCTGGTCGAGATCCTGCCGCGCGACGGCGTCGAACACGACGCCGACAGGGATGACCCGGAGCCGGAACCGGCACCGCGGGTCCGGGCGATCGGCCGTGGCGTGGCGCCGAAG
>CAXUBN010000092.1:2250-8292 GCA_964249255.1 uncultured Acetobacteraceae bacterium
CCCCCCCGCCGCCCGGCAGGCCCCGCCGCCGTACCCGCCCCGGGGGGCCGGGGCTAGGGGCCGGGGCGGGGCGCCGACGCCGGCGCGCGGCGCGCCGGAGCCGGCAAAGAAGGTCGCGGCGCTGAAGCGCGGCGTCCGCCAGTCGCTGGAGAAGCCAGGCCTGGCGCCGGCACGGGGCGGGATGGGCGCCAGGCCGGCCCTGCGCGGCGGCCCGGCCGGCAAGGCCGACGGCAAGGGTCGGCGCTGACCGATCTTATCGGATCGTCAAGCCTTGGCCGCCATCATGCGACCATGCGGTTCCCACCTTCTCCCGCCCGTGCTCCGACGGCGTCCGCGCCGGATCCGGCGGCATGTGGCGCGTTCGATGCGGGCGTGCCTTGAGATACCTGTTCGTCCACCAGAACTTCCCCGGGCAGTTCCTGCACCTGGTGCGTCACCTGACCCGGCAGGGCGACCACGAGGTGGTGTTCATCAGCGAGCCCAACGCCAACGTGCTGCCCGGCGTGCGGCGGATCTTCTACAAGATGCGGCGGGGCGCGTCGGCGGATACCCATCCGGCGGCACAGGAGTTCGAGGTGGCGATGCTGCGCGCCGAGATGGTGGCGCAGACCGCACGGAACCTGAAGAACCTCGGCTTCGAGCCTGACATCATCATCGGCCACCACGGATGGGGCGAGCTGCTCAACATGCGCGACGTGTATCCGGACACGCCGATGCTGGGCTACCTGGAGTTCTTCTATCACGTCGACCGCTTCGATGTCGGCTTCGATCCGGAGTTTCCGGACGATCCCGCCCTGCATCCGCGGGTGCGGGCCAAGAACGCGGTCAACCTGCTCGCGCTGAACATCAACGGCCATGGTCAGACGCCGACCCTGTTCCAGAAATCGACCTATCCGGACTGGACGCTGGATCGCATCGCGGTGCTGCGCGAGGGGGTCGACCTGCAGGCGTGCGCGCCGGACGCGTCGCTGGCGAAGCGGGACTTCCTGCTGCGCAACGTGCTGGTGCGGGCGGACGAGCGGCTGGTCACCTACGTGTCGCGCGACCTGGAGCCGTATCGCGGCTTCCATAGCGTCATGCGGGCGCTGCCGCGCATCCTGGACCAGCGGCCCGACGTGCGCGTGATCCTGGTCGGTGGCGATGGGGTCAGCTACGGCGCCCGGCTGGCCGAGGGATGCTGGCGCGAGGTGATGACCGCCGAGCTCGGCAGCCGGCTCGACCTGTCGCGGGTGCACTTCGTGGGCAAGCTCGACTACCAGAGCTATGCCGACCTGCTGAAGCGGTCGGACGCGCACGTCTACCTGACCTATCCGTTCGTGGCATCCTGGTCGTTGCGGGAAGCGCTGGCGTCCGGCTGCGCCATCGTCGGCAGCGACACCGCGCCGGTGCAGGAGTTCGTCCGGCACGGCAAGAACGGGCTGCTGGCGCCGTTCCATGATCCGGCCGCCATCGCCGACGCGGTGCTTGAGCTGCTGGAGAACAGGACGCTGTCGCAGCGCCTGCGCCGTGCGGCGCGGCGCGATGCGGAGCGCACGCTGTCGATGGCGGACTACCTGGCGAACTACGAGGCGCTCATCGGGGAAACGATCGCCGCGGCCTGAGGGAGGGCCAGGGGCGCCGCCTTTGGAAACCGTTCCTTGAAGACACGCCGTCCGCGTTCGCTGAGCATCCGTGCGAGGCACATGCCCAGCTTCCGTCAGTCGCGCACCTGACCGGCTGCGCTTGGAAGGCGATGCGCCGAGCCGATCTTCCATCCCGCTGACGCGGCGGCTGACCGTGGGACGGGCTCGATCGCGAGCGTCACGGCGGTGGGTCGAAAGCTTCCGGTTTTGGCACCGTTACCAGGACGCCGAGATCTCGCGGCTCGATGACCGGCTGGAGGCGGGGGCCAGATCGCTTCCGACATTGGGCATGTGCGGGTGATCGCTTGCGGCAGGCTTGCGCCAGGTGTCCTGTCGACGGATGCGGCTCACAGCCGTGGCGACGTGGTGCTCGAACGGGAGCGCCGTCACGTCTCCCAGTCCCGGAAAACGCCGCGCCCGTTCGTCGAGCACGCGACTTGGGGGCACGTCGGTCAACCAGGCGCCACCTTGCCCAGGGCGTCAGATCGCCTGAGCCGCATCGAATCTGCGCAGGAAGATCCAACTCAAGGGAACCAGGGCCAGCGAGACCGCAAGCGCGACCACGAACACCGAGCGCAGGCCGAACTGGTCGTAGACCGCCGACATCAGCAACGGCGAGAGCGTCTGGCTGACGCCGATCGCGGTGATGTTCAGGGACAGGAACAAGACGCTACCCTGGGATGGCGCCTCGCGCGCCAGCATCGCTTGGCTGAGCGGGAAAAGCAGACCGTGACCGACACCGAGCAGAAGCGCGCCGACAAGCAGCCAGACGAAGGTGCCGGCCTCGATGAAGGCCAGCAGGCCGAGGGTGTAGGCCAGCAACGCAAGCAGCGCCACGCGCCGCTCGCCATGACGCGCCAACACCCCGTCCATGCGCGGTGCCACCAGTCCGATCGCCACCGCGCTGCTCGCCGGAAGCAGGGCGATGAGCACCCCCGTCCTCACCCCGACCGCCACTGCCTGATCCGGGACGAAGGTCAAGAGCACGCCGAAGGCGAACAGGAACACCACCAGCGTGGTGAACAGGGCCTTCCACACCCTGGCGTTGCCCAGGAAGGCACGTAACGCCGGCCTTTCGCGATCAAGCGAGCGCGGCGGGACCTGCAGGCGCGTGAGCGCGAGGTAGGCCAACGGCAGGGCTGCCGCGGACACGACAAAGGTGACGCGCCACGAGATCAGCGAGAGCAGGCCCGACAGCAGCGGAGCCGTGGTCACCGACAGGCCGATCACGCCCGCATTCCTCCCGATCACGGTGTTGAGTTGCTCGGGCGGTGTCGCCTGGATCAGGATGACCAGGCCGAACAGTTCGAGCGCCGCCGCCCCGCAGCCCTGCAGGACCCGCAGGAGCAGCAACGTCCGGAAATCGGGTGCCACCATGCAGGCGAGGCCGGCTGAGGCATACAACAGGAGACAGCCGACCAGGATGGGACGAAGACTGTACCGATCGGCAAGGTAGCCGACCGGCAGGGTCAGGACGGCCATCGGCAGTATGAAGAGGCTGACCAGCAGTGCCGTCGCCGCCCCATCCACGCCGAAGGCCTGACCGATCGAGGGCAGGACCGGCGTGACCGAAGAGGCTCCGAACACCGACACCGCGGTGACGGCATAGCCGATCCTGATCGCGCGCCGGCGGCGAACCTCGCCATCGCGTATCGCCGCTACGTCCTGCCGACCCACGGATGCGGCGTGATCCATCGTGGCCCCTTATCGTTCCACATAGTTGGAGATGTGTCGTCGGAAGACGGATGTTCTCACGCCGGCTCTGGTGGACGTTTCAGGTTGCTCGCGAACGCCTTGAGCGTCGTCGCGGGCTTGCCGAGCGCCTCCCATGTCTTGCCGGCGTAGAACGGATCCTCATGATTGCCGAAATAAGCGAAGAGATGGGCGACGAACCTCATCTTCGGGCTGAACAGACCGATGACCCTCATCACCCAGACGGGGGCCACGCGGGTCTTCAGCGTCGGGTCATGGTATTGGACGAACGTCTTCATCGCCTGCTTCACCGAGATGGCCTCGGGTCCCTGGACGGGACAATGCTCCGGCATCTGCTCCGGATGCTGGAACGCCTTCACCACGTAGCGCGCGTAGTCGACGACGCTGATCCAATGAACCTTGATCTTCGTGTTGCCGATCCATTGCAGCGCGCCCTTGTCGATCATGTTGGGCAGCAGCTCCATGAAGTGGGTCGGCGCGAAGACGGTATGGGGTATGCCCGACGCGGCGATCATCGCGTGCCCCTGCATGCGGATCAGGTTGGGCACCATGTTGCGCTTGATGCTCGGCAGGGCCGGCGGATAGGCGCCGAGCGCCCCGATCTTGGCGATGTAGCGGATGTCGAGGCCACCGATGGCGGCCAGGAGATTCGCCACCCCTTCCCGCTCCTCATAGAAGGGAAGGGTGGTGTCCGTCGTTTCGGTCGACAGGTTGAGGTAGATGGCGTCCATGCCCTGCAGGGCACTCCGCAGGCTGCCCACGTCGCGCAGATCGGCCTTCACGATCTCGACGTCGGCCGACAGCATGGCGTTCGCCTTCGCGAGCGAGCGCACGAGCGCCCGCACCTGGAAGGTCTTGGCGAGTTCGATTGCAACAGGTGCGCCAAGACGGCCCGTCGCGCCGATGATGGCTATCTTCCGAATGGGGCGCATGACTGGTCCTGAACGATTTGGGCCACGATGCTGTTGAGCTTTCCGGGATCGTAATGACGGTCGACGGCCGCCTCCTTGAGGCCCAGGCCACGCAGGAGGAACAGCACGGCGCTCACCGTCAGCTCCTCGCGGCCCATGCCGTGATCCACGGCGCCGGTGCCCGAGAGGCTGATCAGGTGCAGCGTGTTCGCCAGGTGATGGACGAACCACAGCTCGGCCTTGCCCGCATGGGCACCCTCTTCAAGGTCGCCAGCCGCCCGCGCCGCCTCCAGGCACTCCATGAACAGGTCGACCCAGGGCCGCACATGGCGGTCAAGGAACGCGGCGGCGAATCGTCCGTCATCCAGGAGGCTGGCGGTGACGAGGCGCTTGGTGTCGTCATGCGCCTGAGGCTGTCCGATGCCGGGAAAGACGGCCTGCACCAGCACCGCCACCCCCATCACCAGCGTGGCCGTTGAGGGCACGGCGCCGTCGAGCAGGCAGGCGCCGACCGTATTGGCCGCGACGCAGTGGCGTTCGAGCTGCGCGTGGAGCGCGTCCTTGGTCGGAAAATGCTTGAACAGCAGGGCCTCCGAAACCCCCGCCGCATTCGCGATGACCTTGGTGGTGGCGCCGGCTCGACCGAGGCGCGCGAAGACCGGGGTTGCGGCCGTCAGGATCGCTTCCCGTCGATCCATGGCCGGCAGCCTTCCTGAACGCTGATGCAACGGCTCGATCCTCCCGACAAGAAGGTAAGTGACTGCTCACTCACCAGTCAAGCCAAACCGTGCCCTGCGGCAGGATCAGATCGACGGTCGGTGATCGATGGACAGACGGGCCGAGGCCGACGCCGGACGGTTACCGTCCATCGCCGTCATCATCCTAAGGAAGAGGCGTCGCTCCGGAGGCGTCAGAGATCATGCGACAAACTCGGTCGCCCTGGTTCATCATGCGGGAACGCCCCGGAGGGGGCTTGCCTTACATGCTGGTCGGCCCCGCCCCGGCCTCGTCGGCCTTGGCTTCGCGACCGTTTCCTTAACCCTTGTTCGCTGCCGCCAGCGCCTCCCGGATCACCTGCCCGGTCTCCTCCCTCCCGGCCCAGCCGGTGACCTTCACCCACTTGCCCTTTTCGAGGTCCTTGTAGCGGGTGAAGAAGTGCTCGATCGCCTGGCGGGTGATCTCGGGCAGCTGCATCACCTCCTGGATCTCGGTGAACTGGGTGTGCATCTTGTCGTGCGGCACGCAGACGATCTTCTCGTCCATGCCGCTCTCGTCCTCCATCTTCAGCATGCCGATCGGCCGGGCGCGGATCACGGCGCCCGGCACCATCGGCGCCGGCGCCAGCACCAGCGCGTCCGCCGGGTCGCCGTCGGCGGCCAGCGTGCCGGGGATGAAGCCGTAGGCGGCCGGATAGGCCATCGGCGTGAACAGGAACCGGTCCACGAACACGGCACCGCTCTCCTTGTCGATCTCGTACTTGACGGACGAGCCGGCCGGGATCTCGATCACCACGTTGATGTCCCACGGGACGTCCTTGCCGGGGCTGAGTTTGGAGACGTCCATCGCGCTGGGTTCCTGGGTGGGGGTTGGGTTGCGAAAAGGCGCCAGACCGTATCGGCGGGACCGGGCTTTGCCAAGAAGCTGGGGTTTTGCCAACAAGGCCGGGATAGGCAGGTCCGCCTTGCCAACCGGCCCGAGTTGGGCGATCTGATCCCTGGCCTGTGCGCCCGTAGCTCAATGGTTAGAGCGGGCCGCTCATAACGGCTTGGTTGCGGGTTCGAGTCCTGCCGGGCGCA
>CAXUBN010000093.1:0-8223 GCA_964249255.1 uncultured Acetobacteraceae bacterium
CACCTAAGGGTTCCGGCCTAGGGTGAAGGGACAGTCCAGACCACGAACGCGACCCGACCCCGGGCCGCGGCGGCGAAAGCCGAAGTGGGATGAATCCTGGGGCCGTGGGTTCGAATCCCGCCGCGGACACCAATACCCCGACTTATTGCAGAGTATGGTGGTTGGGAGCTCGGTGACTTCCGCAGACCGCAGCAGCCTGTTGAGTCTGTCCGTGCATCCGATGGATCTTCATGAGGGCCGGAGCTCTGGTAGGGCGTGGGAATGGCCGTCTGCAACATGCGCGCTCAGGCGCCACCAACTCCTGGCAAAAGGAAGAAGCTCGACGACCGCCCAATCGCCCGGTGCATGACGGGATGGGTTTTTGTCCCCCGACAAGGTAGCCTTCAGCCCCATGCGCAACCTCAGAGGCACGTGGCGGGGCCTCTATAGCTATCCCAAAGCTCTCGATCCGGTGTCATTCATGACCCAGCTTCATCACGCTGAGGAATGGCTGACGGGGACCACCAACGAGGCTGTCACGATTGGGGTATTGGCAGGCCTCACGTTGACCGCGATGGTGATGGGCAGGGTGAGTGGTTAGCGCGTTACGTTCCTGAGGACCTATGACCGGCAGATCCGCCGTTATGATGCCGTCCACTACGAGGGTGAGGTTGACCCTGAGGGCGAGGAGATGTGGGGCCGGTGGATGATACCCGGAAACTGGTCCGGCACGTTCCTGATGATCCGCGCATCGCAGCCGCAAGTGGCACTGGGTGAGGGTTGGGTGGAACGGGTCTAGATTCCCTATTGCCAGGGTCCTCCGCGATCCCCGGCGTGTTGGACTAATCTATGTAAGGCTTTTCTTAACTTTTGGAGTGCGTCATCCGGATCGCAAGGATGCTCATCGGAGGACGCCATGACGAGAAGCACCGCAGCGAGTTACTGGGCCGGCACGGCTACCGGCTACTTCGAGTCCATGGCGCCGGCCTATGAGCCCGGTGAGGTATTTCCAGCGCTTGATCGTGCGGGGCCTGACCCAGCGAGATCCACACCCGTCGGCAGGTGGGCTTTCCCGGTCAGACCGAGTCGGGAGATCACCGATGCCATCGCGACGTGCTCAACCAAGACCGTAGTGCATCGGCGGGTTGAAGTGGCAGCGACCGCGTTGCGGCGCTGATAGGGTTACCTCGCGATCCATACGAGACGTCCCGCGTTCCAGATCCAATGGCACCCCACATCCGCAAGCTCAAGCCGAGCATCTGTAGCGGCTGACGCCTGGACCGACATCGGAGCCTATCCATCATCGTATGATCCTGCTGCAGCCGGGATGGACAAGCAGCACATGACGGATCGACGGCACCTGTGTCGCCCGGCAGGCGCTCAGGCACCCGACCCAAGCGCTGCGCAGCACCCTATGTCGCGCTGTTCCTGGTTGCCGGAGGCCGCGCTGAGCGCGCGCAGCCATGGGGCTACGCGCCATGATGGTCGGCAGCGCCCGCATCGACGCGTCCGAGCCCGAGCCGTCCAGCGCTACGTAAACGCACTAGGACTACCACTCGCCGTCCGGATACGTTGGCTCGGCGAGTTCATGCATCGGGCACCTCTGAGGGGCGAACTACCTGTTACCCACGTCCTGACGCGAGATGACATGGTGCTCGTGCACCTGCAGATGCAGGGCCGGCATACGGGCGATTTCAACGGCACGCCGGCTATGACTTAATCGACCGCGTCAATCAACCCGCACAGCCTGGCACCGGTTCAGGGGATTGCTAACCTGGCGGGCGGCGGCGTCGACTCCTTCAGGCTTGCATCTGGTGATCATCAAGGGACGATGCATGTTCAATCGTGTCATGGTGGGCTCGAACGACATCGAGCGTTCGAAGTGGTTCTACGATGCCGTCCTCTCGACGCTAGGGATGGGTGAGCCCATCCGCAACGAGGCGAACAGTGGCCATGTCCGACTGTTCTACAGGCATGGCGGCAACAGCCTCTGCGTAAGCGACCCGATCAACGGCGAGGCCGCAACCGCTGGAAATGATGGCACCATCACCTTCAAGTGCGATTCCCTGGAGCAAGTGCGGGAGTTCCATGAAATCGCGGTTATGCATGGCGGACATTCGTCGAAGGTCCTCCAGGCCTGCGGCATGACAACAAACTCTGTGCAATCTACAAGGGTTGGTGATGAGTTCGGTCATATGGTGATCGGCGATCGGTTCTGGATTTGCGATCACGCGGCAGGCCCGTGCCTGCCGATCTAGAAGCCGGTAGCGACGGATCGAAGTTCAATCCGCTGTAATAATCGTTACATAAATGCAACTACATAACTAATGAATCCGCGGAGCTTCGGAGTTTGTTGCCGGCTTGGCAGCGTGAGAAGGTGCAGCGCCAGTACAGGGGCGGTATACCGCTCCAGAAGACGTAGGAGCCGTCCGGCGGCCAGATCATCCGAGACCAGGATGTCCGGCTGCATCACGATGCCGATCCCTTCCAGTGCCGCAGCGCGAAGTGCCTGTCCGCTGTTGATCCGAAGGCGTCCGTTGATGGCGACCGCCACCTCGCCGTCGGTCCCGGCGAGCCGCCAATGGAGCGGTTCGGCCGCATGGGTGAAATCCATGCAGTTGTGCGATGCGAGGTCGGCAGGCTCTTGTGGCATCCCATGCGCCGCCAGGTAGGCCGGTGCTGCGCAGACGACCAACTGGATGGGTCGTAGGGCGCGGGCGATGAGGCTCGAGTCCGGCAAGGTACCGGCCCTGAACGCGACGTCCATCTCGTCGGCCATCAGGTCAAGCCGATGGTCCTGTAGCACCAGGTCGACCTTGACCTTCGGATAGCGGTGCAGGTAGCCGGCGAGCAGGTGCGGTAGCACCGTGGTCCCCAACGCTACCGGTGCCGTGATGCGCAGCAACCCGCTCGGGATGGCCCGGACCGCGTCGGCCGCTGCCTCCGCCTCTTCGACCTCGGCAAGGACGTTACGACAGCGCTCGTAATACAACCGCCCGAACTCGGTCAGGCTGTGCTGCCGGGTCGTCCGGTTGAGCAGCGACGTGCCGAGCCGCTCCTCCAGGAAACGGACATGATTGCCGACCATGGTGGCGGACAGCCCGCGGCCGACGGCTGCAGCGGTGAAACTACCCCGCTCGACGGTGCGCACGAAGCTTTCCATGGCAGCCAAACGATCCATTCATAAGCCTTGCTTGGGAATGAACGCACCAACCCCGCATACAAGATCGGATCGGGTTGAGCCAATTTGAGGGGGTGCAGCGATGGGAGCAGCATCCATGAGCCAAGCTTCAACGGTTCTCGTCGTCGGCGCGGCGGGGCGGTTCGCAGGACTGGTCGTCCCCGCCCTGGTGGCTTGCGACGTCAAGGTTCGCGGACTGGCGCGTGACGAGGAGCAGGGTAGGCGGGCTCGCCTGAACGGCGCCGCCGAGATCGCGATCGGCGACTTGCGGGACCGCGCCAGCCTTGATGCGGCACTGCGGGGCGTGGAGGGAGCGTTCTATCTGGCGCCCGTCTACCAGGAGGATGAGGCCCGGATGGGCTTGTCGTTCGTCGACGCAGCCAAGGCGGCCGGGCTGCGGCGGATGGTGTTCTCGTCCGCGATCCATCCGGTCATCGGCGTCCTGCAGAATCACACCCAGAAGGTTCCGGTCGAGGAGGCGCTGATCGAGTCCGGAATGGAGTTCACGATCCTGCACCCCGCCGTGTTCTACCAGAACCTTGCGGCCGCCTGGCCCGGCGTGGTCACGACCGGTGTCTTCGCCGAACCGTTCTCGGCAACGGCGCGGATCTCGCGCGTGGATTACCGGGACGTGGCCGATGTCGCGGCCAAGGCGCTTACCGGGGACTGCCTGCTCAACGGCACCTTCGAGCTGTGCGCGGATGGCGGGATGAACCGCGTTGAGGTGGCCGCAGCGATGGGCGAGGTGCTCGGACGCCGGATCGAGGCCGCCGCGCCGGACTTCGGCACGTGGATCTCGCAGGCCGAGCTTCCCTACGACGATTACCAGAAGGCGGAGCTGGCATCGATGTATGCCTTCTACGACCGTCATGGCCTGGTCGGAAATGCCTTGACGTTGCGGACGGTCCTTGGCCGTGAGCCGCGCTCGATGCGGCAATTCTTCGTGGACCTGGCGGCGGGAACGAAGACCACGGTGGGCTAGGCATCGATGCCAGGCACACCGTGGGGCACGTCCTCCATCCGACGTGGCGGTGGATGCGTCATCTCCCGACGGAGGCGCCCGGCTCGTGGATCGGGCACCCGTTGAAGCGGGCCCGGTAGGCCGCCGAATGCTCGTACGGCTCCCGGCGCGCCCGGTTGATGTTGCCGAGCGGCTGGTGCGCCGCCAGCCCGGTCCAGGGCGAGAAGCGCATCCCCTCGTTCACCGCCTGCACCTGCTCGGGGGCCCAGCTGTCCTGCGGTCTGACGTGGATGGTGGCGACCGTCTGGAACGGGCTGTCCGCTTCCTTCCACTCCACCGTCGGGTCCTCGATCGGCTGCCGCTCCAGGTCGCGGCACAGCTGCACCCGCAGCTCCCACACCGCGTCCACCACCCGCATCTCGCCCTGCACCGTGTCCCGGATCACGTCCGGCCCGATCGTGCCGTCGATCTCCCGCTTGGTCAGCCGCGTCAGGTCGGGCGACACCGGGACCACGGCGAACTTCGCCACGTGGTCGCCATACCGGAACGGGGTCACACTGTGGTAGGTCTCGCCCAGCGGATCGACGTTGGGAGCACCCCCCAGCGACTGCATCTTCGGGCTCTCGATGCCGACCGTCGCCAGCGCGCCGCCGACGCCGCGCAGCACGGTGGACATCGCCGTCTTGACGCCCTCCAGCCGGTTGGTGGTCCCGGCCAGCATCTTGAGGTTGCCGAGGAACTTGTCCGTGGTCTTGGCCTGGAACACCGGGCCGTTCACCATCACGAAGTTCTGGGTGCGCCCGTCCGCCCCCGGCAGGCGCTCGCCGTCCACGTCCAGCACCTTGAGCGCCAGGCCGCGCGGCAGGCTGATCGCGTCGGGCAGGATGTCGCCGGCGTTGGTGGACAGCCGCATGAACACCCGGTGCTCGCCCGATCGCGCGAACATGCCCTGCGCCAGCTCGGGCGGCAGGCCCGGGGCGATGGTCAGCGTGCCCTGCAGGATGCCGTGCGCCTTGGCGTGCACGGAGCGCTCGGCGTGGCCGGACTCCTTGGCGACGGTGTCGAGGATCGTGTCGAAGGTGCTGTTCAGCCCGGCGATCGTGTCGGCCTCGTCCGGCCTCACCTGCTCGAGGTCCGGGTGGTAGCGGATGGGTGCGTTCGTCATGTGCGAAAGGCCTTTCCCGTTCGAGGATCCTCACGGCCAGGTCATCGGCCCGCCTGACGCCGTCCCCTGCCTTGGCCATGACGGGGAACTCGTCTAACGGGGAAGCCCGGAACCGCCGTGGCGGTTTCGGTCCGAAACCGGGCAGAGCGGGCCCCCCGGCCTCTCCGTCCTCCGCCCGGAGGCGGCATGCACCAGGATCCGAGCGACCCCGCCGCGGTCCGTCCGGGCGACCGCCGCGCCGGGATGCCGGAGATCCGCAACCAGCTCCTGCGCAGCCTGTCGGACGCCGATCTCGCTCTCCTGCGACCGCACCTGCAGCGCGTCCCGTTCGCGATCGGCGACATGCTGGCACGGGCCGGCGACCCGATCGAGGACGTGTGCTTCCCGGAGGACGGCATCGCCGGCGTGCTCGACGCGCTGGAGGGCGACCGCCGCTACGCGATCGGGCTCGTCGGGCGGGAGGGCTTCTCCGGCTGGCCGCTGCTGCTGGGCGACGGTCGCTGGCCGTACGACGTGGTGATGCGCGCGGAACGCGGCGAGGCGTGGCGCATGCCGGCGGCGGCGCTGCGGGCGGCGGCCGATGCCAGCGTGGACCTGCGCACCGCGCTGCTGAAGTTCGCCTACGTGTTCATGATCCAGATGGGCCGGACCATCGTCTCGTCGCTGGCGCATCCGGTCGAGCGCCGCCTGGCGCGGTGGATCCTGCTGTATCACGACCGCGTCCACGAGGACGACATCTGCATGACGCACGAGGAGTTCCGCCTCATGCTCGGCGTCCGGCGCAGCAGCATCACGGACGCGCTGCACCGCCTGGAGGAGGAGCGCGCCATCCGCTCGCTCCGCGGCAGGGTCATCGTGCTGGACCGGGTCAAGCTGATGCTGATGGCGGGCGACACCTACGGTCATCCGGAACACGAGTACAGGCGGCTGTTCGGCGAGCCGAGATGATCCCGCTGCCGATTCGCGGACCGGACATGCCGGGGAGATCCTCCGATCAGCAGGACCGCACGCCGGCCCAAGCTTGATTGTTGTCGACCAGTAACGAACGCTTCCGCCCGCCGTCACGATGGAACGTGGCATGTCGGGACGGCGGATGGGACGTCTGTCGATGGCGGGCTGGCTTGCCGGCCTCCTGCTCCTGTCCGGCTGCTCCGACGGCGGACCGGCATCCTGCCATGTGAACCGGGTGGTGGACCTGCCGCTGCTGCCGATGCCGAACGCGCGCCCGATGGTGGCGGCGACGCTGAAGGGCAAGCCGGTCGCGGTGATGATCGACACCGGCGCCGCGACATCCGCCGTGTCGGAGGCCGCGGCGGACATCTTCGCGCTGGACCCGACGGGCCGATCGATGATCATCGACGGGGTCGGGGGCACGGAGATGGCGCCGATCGTCACCCTGCATGACCTCGGGCTCGGCAACGGCCGTGCCCGCGATCTGGAACTGCCGGTGTTGCGGAACCTGTCCGGCGTGGCCGACGGCAGGCCGATCCTGGGACTCTTCGGAGCCGACTTCCTGTCGAACGACGACGTGGACATCGACATGCCGAACCGCGGGTTCGCCATGTATACGGTGCGGGACTGCGGTTCGGAGATTGCGGCGCTCGATCCGCCCGTCTTCAAGCTGCCCTTCCAGCTCGACGAAACTAAGATCGACATCGATGTCCGGCTCAACGGTGCGCTGCTGCACGCGGCCCTCGACACCGGTGCCCCGCTGACGCTGGTGACGCAGGACGACGCGCTGCGTGCCGGCGTGAAGCCGGCCGACCTGCGGAGGGATCCGTTCCACCGCCACCAGGGCGATGCCTTCAACCAGATGGACATGTGGCTCCATCGGTTCGGCCGGCTCGACATCGGCGATGAGAGCATGAACAACTTCCGCTTCACCGTCGGCGATCCGGACATCGCGAAGACGCTGTTGGGCGGGGACTTCCTACGCTTCAACCGCATCTGGATCTCGTATCCGCACCGGACCCTCTTCATCCAGCCGAATCTCAGGAACCCGATCGTCCACCTGATCGCGGCATCGCCCGGCGACCGGCCGCCGAGATAGGCCACGGCATTCCAAAGCGGCTGGTTCGAGTCCGTATCGTTCACCACTCGTTAAGCAACATGGATCCTGGTCATAAAGAAATCGCGATCCTATTTATTGAAGAGACAATATCCGTTTACAACGAGGGTAATTCTCGTCTCGTGACACGTGTTGTCTTTCTTTGAGTATTGACAACGCGCGCGGCCACAACCTGTAGTAGCAGAGCCGTCGCGAACACGTCAGGGCCATCCCCCGTTCCCAGGACGGATCGACGCCCGCACCCCCCAGCAGCCGCACGAGATCAGAGGGTCCAATGGCCACGAACAACTATACCGCCACCAACGCGCAGGGCGTGACCTATGCCCTGGTCTATACCGCGGCCGGCTTTCTCACGCCGGCGTTCTACACGCTCACCATCACCGAACCGAACGGCACGCAGAGCACGGTGTCGAACATCAACCCGAACAACGTCCTGACCAGCAACGGGACCCTGACGGGGGGATCCTTCCTGGGGAACAGCATCTATGTCGTCCCCCCCGGTGTGACGGGCACGGTCAACCTCGTCGCCAACCTGCTCGGCACCAGCAGCATCTTCGTGGCGGGAATCGCGACCCTCACCGGTCTCGCCGGCGTGGGCGGGAACACGGTCGTCGCCGTGGATGGCGGCAGCCTCAACCTGGGAACCGGTGCGCCCGTGTCGTTGCTGAGCGGGACCGCCATCACCCTCGAGAACGGGGGCAGCCTCGGCAACGCCGCGGGATCGGTGGCCGCGCTGACCGGTGCCACGGTCGCCTTCGGCACTGGGGGCGGCTTGCTGGACCTTAACGCCGGCGGGGCGGCGATCAACCTGGCGGGCACGACGATCACGGGCTTCAACGCGGCGGCTGACCGGATCGAGTTCGACAACC
>CAXUBN010000094.1:0-8186 GCA_964249255.1 uncultured Acetobacteraceae bacterium
CGCCATGACCGACGCGTTCCTGGCGCTGACCGAAGGCCGGCCCTCCCTGCTGCCGCGCATCGCCGCGTTCGGCGCGCTGGACGAGGCGCCGTTGGCCCTGCACGGCGCGCTGGACCTGCCGCCCGCCCGCGGCGCCACGGTGCTCGACGTGCATGTCACGGCGACGATGGCCTACGACCCGGCCGGTCCTGATCCCCGGGCTGCCGCGGCCGCCTGATCCAGCGCCCCTGCCTCCTGCCCGGCCCACGACGCCACCCCGCCGGGGCCGTCCGCCTGGAGCAGGCGCATGACCACCACCACCATCCGGCACCCATTCCGGCACTGTGTCATCCGGCGACATGTTGGACCGTCGTCAGGGGCGTCGTGGTCGACGGCGGCAAGAGGGTCGGCACGACGATCAACTTTGGGGGCCAAGAGAGGGTCTGCTCCTGCGCCACCGACAGCGACGCGACCGTCACCCCCCGCTACCACTCCCCCGACAAATCCCGCCACGGGCGCTGTGGCCGATCGGGATCGCAGAAGCCAGCTCGTCTGCACAGGGTATTTCGAGGTCGCAACGGAGCCATGCTAGGTTCCAGGAGACCGCCCCCTAGGATCGCTCCATGATGTCGAGACTCACCGCGGCCGTGTTCGCCTCCCTCATGGCCCTGGCGGGAACCGCCGCCGCCGACACCCTGCAGCCGGCGCGCTACGGCGACTTCGACCATTACACCTTCGCCCTGACCTGGCAGCCCGGCTTCTGCGGCACCGCTCCCGGCTGCCTGTCCGATCAGCCGCGGGTCCCCGTGATCGGCCTGCATGGCCTGTGGGCGTCTCGCCCGCAGGTGCTGATCGCGCGCCACGTGTCCGATTCCACCTGGTGGCGCAGCGGCTGCGACCTGCTGCACCACAGCGACGCCGAGCCCGTGCTGCCCGACGCGCTGCGGCAGCGCCTGGCCGCCGTGGTTCCCCACCTGGCCAGCGACCTGCTGCACCACGAGTACGACAAGCACGTGCAGTGCTTTGGCTTCGACCCCGCGACCTTCTTCACGACCGCGCTGGCCATGCACGACCGGATCGCGAACAGCGCCTTCGCGCAGGACCTGGCCGGCCGTGCCGGCACCACGGTCCAGCACGGCGACCTCATCGCCGCGTTCGAGAACGACTTCCACACCGCGGCACCGCGTGCCCTGCAGCTGCAGTGCGAACCCGACCCAAGCGGCCGCAGCGTGCTGACCCAGCTCTGGATCACGCTGCCCACCGACGGTGTCGATCAATTCCCGGCCCCGGCGACGCTGATCGACTCGCCCACCGTGCAGGACAACTGTCCGGCGGGGTTCCTGCTGCCGGCCTGGCCCGCGGCCGGGTAGCGGCCGAGCGGTGGCGTAGGAGCGAGCATGGACCTTCCCGGCGACTTCTTCACCAGGGCGAGCCTGCTGACGTTCGGCGGTGCCACCGCCGCCACCTTCGTGGTGCCGAACGCCCTGCAGGCCGCTTTCGGCTTCAACCCCAGATGGCTGGCGCTGGCGGTGGCCGAACTGATCTGCCTCGCGGTGGTGGCGTCCGCGCACGGCGATCCGGTCGAGTACCTGATCGCGCTGGTGAACGGCTGCCTGGTCTTCTGCTCGGCCGCCGGCGCCACGACGATCACCGGGCCTGGTACCCAGGTGGCCGCTGCCCCGATACGACCCGCCATCCACAGCTTGATGGCGTCGGAGGCGACACGATCCACCACGTTCAGGCGTGGCTTCCTGACCCCCTGGTTCTGATGGTCACCGCTCCCCCAGGAGCTCCCGCCGGCTGCGGTCCAGCTCCTCGCTGTAGCGACGTAGCGCGAACTGCTCGGTGAGCTCGCCGAGCACGCGACGGCGGCTCGTGTCGTCCACCACCACCAGCGCGTCGGCCTCCGCCCGCTCGAACAGCGCCACCGCCTCCCGCACGGTCATCGTCGGCCGCAGGGTCACGTCCGGATGGTGCAGCAGGTCGGCGAGCTCGCCCCCGTTGTCGTCGTCCGCGTTGTGCAGCTCCGGCACCAGCACCAGCCCGGCATACCCCCCGGCATCGTCGACCACGACCACGCGGTGCGCCGAGCCGAGCGGGAACTCCCGCCGCACCGCGGCGAGCGGCGTGCCGACGCGGACCGTGCACACCTCGCGCCGCATCATCCGGTCCACGGTCAGGCTACGCATCCAGCCGACGTCGACAGCGCTGCGGATGCTCTCGCCGCGCAGGTGGAAGCGCCAGGTGGCGAACGAGTAGCCGAAGATGCGGCGCACGGTCAGCGAGGACACCACCGAGGCCGCCAGCACGGCGATCGTCAGCGGCAGGCTGCCGGTCGACTCCAGCGCCAGGAACACCATGGTCAGCGGACCGCCGACGATCGCCACCGCGACGGTGCTCATGCCGACCAGCGCGCACACGGCCGGGTTCAGCGCGTTCGCGGTCAGCAACGACAGCAGGTCGCCGAACAGCGTGCCGGTGAGTACGCCCAGGAACAGCGAGGCGAAGAACAGGCCGCCACGGAAGCCGCAGCCGATCGAGATCGCCGAGGCCAACGCCTTCAGCACCAGCAGCGCCGCCACCTGCGCCAGTCCATACTGCCCATCGAGCCCGAGCCGCATCGCCGTATGGCCGGACGACATCACCGCCGGCGTGTAGAGCGCCATCATCCCCACCAGCAGCCCGCCCAGCGCCGGCCGCAGCCAGACCGGCAGCCGCGAGCGGCGGAACAACGCCTCCGACAGGGTGACGGCGCGCATGATGGCGATGCCGACCAGTGCCGAGACCACGCCCAGTGCCAGGATCGGCACGTAGTCGAGTCCGCTGATGCCAGCCGGGATCTCGACCAGGAGCGACGGGGCCGCACCGTCCAGCGTGCGCGTGACCAGGATGGCGCAGATCGCGGCGAGCGTGACCGGGGCCAGGTTGACCAGCGCGTAGGTGCCGATCACCAACTCGAAGGCGTAGAACGCGCCGGCGATCGGCGCATCGAACGCCGCCGCGATCGCCCCGGCGGCGCCGCAGCCGACCAGCATGCGTAGGTCCCGGCGTCGCACCCGGAACGCACGACCGAGCTTGGAGGCCATCGCCGAGCCGATCTGGGTGTAGCCCGCCTCCAGTCCGATTGAGGCGCCGACCCCGTTGGACAGCACCGTCTGGATCACCACCACCAGGCTGTCGTTGACCGACATGCGGCCACCGTAGAGCGCGTTGGCCTCGATCGGATCGACCGGCCGACCGGGCACGTAGCGGGCTGCCAGCAGCCCGAACAGGCCGAGCACGAGCCCACCCAGGGTCGGCACCAGCACCGCCCGCCATGGGTCGAGATGCGGCACCCCGGACAGGCGGCCGTCGTTGTCGAGGTTGAACAGGACGCGATGCATCAGCAGCGTGGCGTCGTTGACGCCGACCACCAGCAGGCCGGCCAGCAGGCCCACGCACGCGGCCAACACTGCAAGCCACACCTCGTCGGCGCGGACGAGCGCCCGCAGCGCCTGCGGCGCCTGCAGCACCCAGCCGCGCACCCGGCGCCCGCGGGACAGGGACGCGACGGATCGAGCGGTTGCCGTGGCGGGCGAACCGGTCTCGTCGCTTGGGGCAGCGGGTAGAAAACCAGACACGACAAAGGTCTCACGGCACTTGGCGTCGTTCTGAGGCCTGTGCCGATTGAGCGCAACCAAGAACCAGACCCGGACTCGCGTCCCTAGAAATCGGGTTCCAAGGGCCTGCGGCCCTTGGCGGGTCCAGGGCAGCGCCCTGGCCTTCTCCTACAACTGCATTGGCGCCGGCTCCGACGCGGGCGGCACCGGGATCGGCCCCGGCGGGTCACCCAGCGGCGGCGTGGTGTCCGGGTCGGGCGGCGGCACCGGCACCGGTTCCGGACCGGGATCCGAGGCCTGGGTTACGGGAAACCGGGACGTCATGATGGCATGCTCCTAGATCCGGGATGCGATCCCAACCACCCCTGCCCGCGCCCCGGTTGCCCGTTCTTCCCGCGATCCCGTACACTTCACCCCTTCAGGACCGGAGCCCGTCTCGTGCTGCTGAACGTTGTCCCGCGCGGGCCGGACGCGGCGGACGCTTCCCCCCGCGCCAGGCCGCCCATCGTCCTGCTGCACGGTTTGTTCGGCCGCGCCCGCAACCTCAACTACCACCAGCGCCGCCTGGCGACCGATCGCCGCGTGCTGGCCGTCGACCTGCGCAATCACGGCGACAGCCCGCACGGCCCGATGGACTACGCTAGCATGGCGCTCGACCTCGCCGAAACGCTGGCCGCGCACGACGCGCTGCCGGCAACGGTGGTCGGCCATTCGATGGGAGGCAAGGCGGCGATGATGCTGTCGCTGCTTAAGCCCGACGCGGTGGCCAGCCTGGTGGTCGCAGACATCCCCCCTGCCGTCACCCGCCATGGCACGGACACGCTGGGCCAGCGGATGCTGCAGACCCAGTTCCCGGCGCACCTCAACCGCGCCGGCGCGGACGCGCTGCTGCGGGATGCGATCCCAGAGGACGACGTGCGCAGCCTCATGCTGCAGAACCTGCGGCTCGGCGACGATCCCGGCTGGACGATCGGCCTGGACGAGATCGTCGCCTCCATGGGGGAGATCGAGGGCTGGCCGTTCATCCCCGAGGGCCATGCCTATGACGGCCCGACCCTGTTCTTGGCCGGCGAGAACTCGCCGTACATCCGCTCCGAGGACCATCCGGCGATGCGCCAGCTGTTCCCCCGCCACCGCCTCGAGGTGATCGAGAAGGCTGGGCACTGGCTCCATGTCGAGAACCCGGGCCGCTTCCTTGAGCTGCTGCAGCAGTTTACCGCCTGAGCCACCGTGAATCGCAGGGAGCGCCGCGCCCAGGAACGGAAGCTGTCGCCATCCGATGCGGCGCAGGCGCTGCTCGAACAGGCCGGCCGGTACCACCAGGCTGGCCAGAGCGCTGCGGCCGAGCGGCTGTACCGGCAGGTCCTCCTCCTGGACCCGCGCCAGGCTGAGGCGCCGCATCGGCTGGGGTCGATCGCCGCCGCCGCCGGCCGGCACGACGAGGCGGCCGACCTGTTCCGGGCCGCGATCGCGATCGATCCCGTCCGCCCGGCATCACATGCAGCGTTGGGCGAGGCGCTGGACGCGTCGGGATGGCCGCACGACGCCGCCACCGCCCTTCGCGAGGCGATCCGGCTGCAGCCCGGCCACGCCCGAGCCCATGCGGCGCTCGGCACCGTGCTGCAGGGATTGGGCCAGCTAGAGGAGGCGGCCTCGTCCTATGGCGTGGCACTCCGGCACCAGGGCGGCCTGCTGGACGCGCGCTGCAACCTGGGCAGCGTGCTGCGCCGGCTCGGACGACCGCACGACGCGATCGCGGCCTACCGCGCCGCCCTGCGGACGGATCCCGCCTTTGCCGCCGCGCATTACAACCTTGGCAACGCGCTGGGCGACGTCGGCCGTCACGACGAGGCCGTCGCCGCCTACGCGGCGGCGCTGCGGCTGCGACCGGACGATGTGCAGGCCCGCCTCAACCTTGGCGGCGCCCTGAACGAGCTCGGCCGTCTCCACGAGGCGCTGGACAACTACGACGCCGTGCTCCGGCACCAGCCGGACCATGCCACCGCGCACTTCAACCGTGGCGCCGTGCTGAAGGAGATGGGCCGCATGACGGAGGCGGTCGCCGCCTTCGAGGCCGCGATCCGCCTGCGGCCGGACCATGCCGCCGCGCACTCCAACCTGCTGGCCAGCGCCCACTACGTGTACGGCATTGGTCCCGCCGTGATCCTTGACCGTGCCCGCCGGTACGCCCGGCTGCTCGAGTTCGGTCCCCCACCGGCGTTCCACAACGATCCCGACCCGCATCGCAGGCTGCGCATCGGCCTGGTGTCGCCCGACCTCGGGCACCACCCGGTCGGCCACTTCCTGGCACCCGTCCTAGCCTGCCACGATCGTTCCGCGGTGGAGGTGACCTGTTACAGCGATCGCGACCGCGCCGATCCGCTGGCCGATCGGCTGCGCGCCGGCAGTGACCGCTGGCGCCGGTTGACCGGCCTCGATGACGCCGCCGCCGCCGCCCTGATCCGCGCCGACACCATCGACATCCTGATCGACCTGGCCGGCCATACCGCCCTGAACCGATTGCCGATGTTCGCCGCGGGTGCCGCACCGGTGCAGGCCACCTGGCTCGGCTACTGGGGTACCACCGGCCTCGCGTGCATGGACTACATCCTGTCCGACCGCGTCACGATCCCGCCGGACGAGGAGTCGCACTACAGCGAGCGGGTGCTGCGGCTGCCGAACGGCCGCTTCTGCTACGAGGCTCCGGTTGACGCGCCCGAGCCGTCCCCGCCGCCCTGCCTGCGGCGGGGCGCCGTCACCTTCGGCAGCTTCAACAACCTGTCCAAGCTGGGACCGGAGGTGGTGCAGGCCTGGGCTGCGGTGCTGCACGCGGTGCCGGGATCGCGCCTGCTGCTGAAATGGCGCTCGCTCGGTGATGGGACGATGCGGCAGCGGGTCGCCGCCGCCTTCGCCCAGGCCGGAATCGCGACGCAGCGGCTGGAGCTCCGCGCCGCCTCGCCCCACGCGGCGATGCTGGCCGAATATGCCGACCTCGACATCGCCCTGGATCCGTTCCCGTTCTGCGGCGGCCTGACCAGCTGCGAGGCGCTGTGGATGGGCGTTCCCGTGGTGACGCTGCCGGGCGGCACGCCGCAGTCGCGGCAGACGATCGGCTTCCTGCGGGCGCTCGGGCAGGACGGGTGGGCAGCCGGATCGATCGAGGACTATGTCGCGATCGCGGCGGCGCTGGCTGCGGATCCCGCCGGACTGGCGGAGCGGCGGCAAACGCAGCGTGCGCGCATGGCGACCTCGCCGCTGTGCGATGGGCCAGGCTTCACCCGCGACCTCGAGGCGGCCCTTCGACGGATGTGGATCATGTGGTGCGAGGGCCAGGGCCCGGCCCTGGACGCGCCGAGGGGTGCAGGCCGATGAATCCCAATCACCTAGGCGATCACGCCTGGGGTGCGGCGCCCGGCTTCGCCGCGTCCGCCGCGCGCCACAGGTACCAGGCGGCGACCGATCGGTAGGGGCTCCAGTCGGCGGTGAGCGCCGCCAGCGCCCGCGGCTTCGGCTGCTCGGGCAGCCGCTTGATCAGCCGGTATCCCTCACGAACGCCGTAATCGTCGACCGGCATCACGTCCTTCCGCCCCAGGGTGAAGATGAGGAGCATCTCCACGGTCCAGCGGCCGATGCCACGCAGACCCACCAGCCGCTCGATCAGCGCCGCATCCGACAATCGCATCGCCTCCGCCCGCGTCGGCACTACCCCGTCCAGCGCGCCCTGACACACCGCGCCCAACGCCGCCGCCTTGGAACCCGAGAAGCCGCAGCCGCGCAGCACCTCGTCGCCATGGGCCAGCAGCACCGCCGGCGCGGGAAATGCGCCGTCCGGCGACAGCGCGATCATCCGCTGGAGGATCGCCGCCGCCGCACGGCCGTGCAGCTGCTGGTGCGCCACCGCTCGGACCAGGCTCTCGAACGGCTCCCGCCCCGCCTCCGCGGTCAGCAGGCACGGTCCGATGCGGCGGATCAGGATGCCCAGATCCGCATCGGCACGCGTCAGGTGGCGCCGTGCCGCGGTCCAGGCCGGCGGCCGCGGGGCGATGCCGTCAGGTGACACGTCGTCCATCCGTTCAGAGGGGTGGTGGCGGAGCCAAGGCCCGGATGGCAGGATGGCGCCGCCGGCTGCCATCGACCAGGGGCCGCATCATCGTACCGTGGCACCTGGCACGATCAGGCGGAGACACCCGATCCCCATATGGCCGACCGCCTGACCCTGGAGCCGAGGCCGGCCGCCGCGCGCGAGGCGATTGTCCCGGCGCGGCCAATCCGCCCCATGCCGATCGTGGCCGCCGCCGCCCTGGCGCGCCGCACGGTCCGTACGCCCTTGCCGGTGGAACCGCGCGGCACGGCGCCGCAGCTCGCCACGCAGGCTCTAGGCCAGCCGGCAGGCCCGGTCGGTCGCGCCCGGCTGGCGTTGATCGGCCTGCCGCTGGTCCGTCGCATCCGTGCTCGGCGCTCCCGGCTGGAGCCGGAACTGGCCGGTTCGACTGCGCTGCATGCCGTGCTGCTGGTGCTGCTGGCCATACTCTACCGGGAAGAGGGCCGCCTACCCCCGCCATCGGATCAACCGCCGGTGGAGATGGTGTTCGGCCGCAGCGGCATGGT
>CAXUBN010000095.1:0-8105 GCA_964249255.1 uncultured Acetobacteraceae bacterium
GTGCGGCGCGGGGCGTTGATCAGCGAGGTGGCCTCGCGCAGCGCGGTGGCGCCGTAGCGGCCGCGGGCCTCGATCAGCTCGGCGAACGGCGCCTTGTCGCCGAGGTCGCCGATCAGCCCGATCGCCGCCAGCCAGAGCAGCTCGACCGCCACGGCGTCACCGAGGGCGGCGGCGCAGCGGTAGGCCAGCAGCGAGGAGGTGGGCACCGGATCCTCGTCCAGCCCCGAGATCGCCACCGGCGCGGCGATGCCGTCGCTCTCGGGGTCCAGCGGGGCGCCGCTTGCGACATGGTGGTCGATCAGGATCGTCGGCACGCCGGTGGCGACGGGATCGCCGCGCGTGCCGAGGTCGGCCACGATCAGGCCGCCCGGTCGGTCGGGATCGGCGTCGATCATCATGCGCGTGTCCGCCGACCATGCGTTCTCGCCGCGGCCCAATAGTCGGACCCGGTGACGGCGGCCCGCCGCGGCCATGGCGCGCGACAGGATGGCGGCACTCGACAGCCCGTCGGCATCGTTGTGAGTGAGCAACAGGACGGGGCGGTCGGGGGCGAACAATCGAAACGCTCGTCCGAACCGTTCGGTCGTGGCGCCCGCCATCTCAGCCTGGTCGATCATCGATCCTCCCCGCATGTCGGGGGAAGAACGCCGGGGGCGGTGACGGTTGCCGCGGCGATCGTCATGGACGTCGCCCGTCCGTCCCGCCCGTCGGGTGGCTGCGCAGGCGCAGGCTGTCCGCGTTCAAGCGGGGCAGCAGGTCCGGTTGGGCGGCGATCGCCTCGGCCAGGGCCACGGCCCGACCGAGCTGGACATCGTCCAGGTGTCGGATCGCCGGCCGGCGGACAACGGTGTCCCAGCGCACGCCAAGCGCCGCATCCAGGCACACCCGCATGAAGCAATGATCGAGCCGGATCGGCCAACCCTGCGCCGCGGCCATGCCGGGCAGCATTTCCCGGGTCAGCGACAGCCACCGCTCCACCAGCGCCCGGCGGTCGACAGGCGCAGCACCAGGTCGGGGATGATCCGCCATCATCATCCCATCCTTCCGCCCTCTAAGTCATGTTTGTCGCAAAAGTTACGGCGGCGCCATGAACCCGAGGAGCCACAACCGCTTACGTGCCGGTATCATCAAAGGATCAGGGCCGTGAGCGCCAACGTTATCCTGTGGATCACCACATTTCTCATGCTGTTCGGTGGCCTCGGCATCCTGGCCAAGGGCAAGCGACGCACCTCGTCCGAATTCATGCAGACCATGCTGCACGGGACAATCCCGCTCATCGCCGCCTGCTCCTACCTGGCGATGGCGACCGGCCAAGGCTTGGTGCTGCTGCCGACCGACAACGCGGTTGCGGCCGGCAGTGGCGGGGCCACCCGCATCTTCTATTTCGCCCGGTATATCGACTGGACCTTTACCACGCCGCTGTTGCTGATCTCTCTCGGCCTGGTTGCCACCCATGCCGGCCCGAAGCGTCCGGCGCTGCTGGCCGGCGCGGTGATCGCCGACGTCATGATGATCCTGACCGCCTTCATCTTCGGCGCATCAGAGACCGACGCGACCAAGTGGACCTGGTTCGCCATCTCCTGCATCGCGTTTGTCGCCATCTACTACGTGATCTGGCTGCCGCAGCTGAAGGCCAGCGACAGCGAGCGCGACGACGTACGCTCGTCCTATCGCCGCAGCGCCACCATCCTGACAGTGCTGTGGGCGCTCTACCCGTTCGTGCTGCTGGTGGCGCCGGACGGCCTGAACGTTGCCGGCGACGCCATCACCGTGCTGGGGATCGCCATCCTGGATGTGCTGTCCAAGGTGGTCTACGGCTTCATCTCGATCTCCGACGACGCGGCCACCACCGACCGTGACCTCACCGAGACCGGCGCCCCCATCGGCGTCATGGGCCGCACCCCGGCGATGGCCCGGGCCGGCTAGGGTGTCGGGCCGGGTCCTCAACCGCGCGGGGACCCGGCCATCCTGGCTTGCCGCCGCCTGGCGGCCGTTGCCGATGGTGGCGGCCGTTATCGCCGTGGCCGGCCTGCTGCCGCAGCCGCTCGGCTGGCCGCTGCTGGTTGCAATCGTGATACTGCTGGGCGTGCCACACGGTGCGCTCGACGGCGAAATCTGCCGCACGCTGTTGCGGCCGCGCTTCGGCCGCATGTGGTTCCCCATGTTCGCCGGTCCCTACCTTCTTCTGTTCGGCCTCGTGCTGATCTGCTGGCAGGTGGCGCCCTGTGCCACCCTGCTGGCCTTCCTGCTCGCCTCGGCCTGGCATTTCGGCTCGGAGGACGCCGCGCCCTGCGGCGGCGGGCTCGAGATCCTGGTCCGCGGCGGCCTGCCGATCGTGCTGCCGTTGCTGGTGCATCCGGCCGCCACCCTGGCCCTGCTCGGCACGATGGCGCGGGTGACGCTGGTCCTGGCCGGGTGGGAGCGGGCGGTAGGGCAGGGATGGCTGGTACTGGCTACCCTTTGGATCGCCGCCGCGGTTGCCGGGGGACACTGGCGTCGGCTCGGGGAGCCGTTGCTGCTGGCGATGCCGTTCGTGGCCCTGCCGCCGTTACCGGCGTTCGTGATCTACTTCGTGTGCGTGCATGCGCCGGCGCATACCGGGCGGTTGATCGAGGATGCGGTGCGGGCGCCGCGCATCCACGACAGCCGCAGCGCCGTCCTGTTGGCGCTGCCGATCACGGCGCTGACCCTGCTGATCGGTGCCATGCTCTGGCCCATGTTTCCCGGCACCGTGTCGTCGAGGCTGGTTTCCCTGACGTTCCAGATGCTGGCGGCACTGACCCTGCCCCACATGCTGCTGGACCTGCTGTTGGACCGACGCGATCGTGCTGCCGCCCGTGGTCGGGTCACAAGGCACGCCGCGTTGGACGGCTACCCTCGCATCAGTTGATCGTCTCAAGCGCGAGCGCGATCCCCTGGCCGCCGCCGATGCACAGCGTCACCACGCCGCGCCGGAGGCCGTCGCGCCGCATCGAGTGGATCAGACGCGTGGTGAGGATCGCCCCGGTGGCGCCGATCGGATGGCCATGCGCGACCGCGCCGCCCTCGACGTTGACCACATCCTCGGGCACCCCCAGTTCCCGCATCACCGTCAGCGCCACCGCGGCGAACGCCTCGTTGATCTCGAACCGATCCACTTCGCTGATGCTCCAGCCGGCCCGCTCCAGCGCCTGCCGCACCGCCGGCACCGGTCCGAGCCCGAAGAAGCCAGGCTCCACCGCCGCCACCCCATGCGCGACCAGGCGCACGCCGGCCTCGATGCCGTTCCGGTCCGCGAACGCGCGATCGGCGACGACCATCGCCGCCGCCCCGCTGCTCAGCCCCGGGGCGTTGCCGGCGGTGATGCTGCCGTCCGGCCGGAATGCCGGACGCAAAGCCGCCAGCCGCTCGATCGTAGTGTCGGGCCGCGGTGATTCGTCACGATCGAACACCTCGTCGCGCTTGCGCCCCTTGGTCACCACCGGAACGGTCTCGGCCGCGAAGCGCCCAGCCGCCAGAGCTGCCGTGAAGCGCTGCTGCGAGCGTGCCGCCCACCGGTCCTGGGCCTCGCGGTCCAGCCCCATGCGGGTGACCAGGTCCTCGGTGTGCCAGCCGGAATGCTTGCCCGAGAAGGCGTCATCGAGCCCATCATGCAGCATGCTGTCGAAGATCTCGGCCGATCCCATCCGGTAGCCCCAGCGGCCGCCGCTCATCAGGTATGGAGCCCGGTCCATGTTCTCCATGCCGCCGGCGACGCCAGCCGCGGCGTCGCCGCTCGCGATCTCCTGCGCCAGGGTGACGATCGCCTGCGCGCCGGAACCGCACACCCGGTTCACCGTCAGCGCCGGCACCGAGACCGGCAGCCCTCCGCCGATAGACGCCTGACGCGCCGGGTTCATCCGGTTGCCGGCCTGGATCACGTTGCCCATGATCACGGAGTCGACCCGCGCCGGGTCGAGGCCCGAGCGGGCCACCGTCTCGCGAACCACCACCGCGCCCAGCCCGACCGCCGGCACCTCCTTGAGCGCGCCGTTGTAGGCGCCGATCGCGGTGCGGACCGGGTGGCAGAGGACGATGTCGGGGCGGGTCATCGGGAACTCCAATGCAGCGGTTTCGGTCGGGGACGCGACCATGGAGGCGGCCGGCAACCCGGGCCGGTTGAGACAAGGGCGTCGCCGGATGATCGGAAACCATCCCACTGCCCGGGTCGGGCTTCCCTGCCCAACGCACCGGACTGGCGCGAGCGGACGATGGCGGCCTTCTGCTGCGGGGATATAGTGTCATCCCGGGCTTCCGGCGCAAGCCCGGCCGGTGTTGACCGCCTACATCACGGCGCCAGGGCTGGCCGCAGCACGGCCGCCAGCAGCACCCAGCTTGCCACGAGCAGGACCAGCACCAGCACCAGCGTCGTCAGCCAGAACCAAAGGTCGCGCATGGCGTCCATCACCCTTCACGGCAGCCCACTGCCCGCACGGTTGCACCGTGCCTCGAGGCCCGTCACCACCATCGGCCCGATATGAACATCTGCGATGGCCGGACCGCTTCCTGACCCGGGGATGCTGCAGGTTGTTACGGTTCATCCTTGAACCTGCCCTATACCGGTGATCATGCCGGTCGAGGTTTCCCGACGGCCCGTTCCCGCACCGATTTGACCCGGCTTGTGATCGCAGGCACGCCGATAGTTCCCATCCCGCTCCGGCGGCTGCCGATCGCCATCGCCCGGTCATACCCCGGTCATCATCCGTGAGCACCGCATCCGGCCTGCCGTCTGGCCACCAGCCGCGGTCGCCGTTCTTTCATGGACGCCTGATCGACGCGATGGTTGAAGTTCTGCGAGGCTCGTCTAACTTGGCCGCCGGCCCAGGCGGCCCCCGCTCGAGGACAACGATCGTCGTGAAACGTTTGGTGGTTGACCTCGACGACACCCTGACCCTCTCGGATCCGGCCCTGTCGTATGCCGACAAGGCCCCGAACCTGCCGCTGGTGGCCCGGCTGCGCGAGTATCGGTCCCAGGGCTTCGCCATCGTGATCCAGACCGCCCGCAACATGCGCACCTTCGAGGGCAACGTCGGCAAGATCAACGTCCATACGCTGCCGGTGATCATCGCCTGGCTGCAGCGGCACGACGTCCCGTTCGACGAGATCCTGGTCGGCAAGCCATGGTGCGGGCTGGACGGCTTCTACATCGACGACCGGGCGGTGAGGCCATCGGAGTTCGTCACGATGTCGCTGGGCGAGATCAACGCGATGCTGCGGCCTGGGACGGGAGAATAGGCGACATGCGCCTGATCACCTCCGCCGCCTATCTCGGACAGGAATTGTCCGCCGAGTTCGGTGAGATCCCGCCGGCCTTCCTGCCGGTCGGCGTCGCCCGTCTGTATGAGGCGCAGATCGCCCGGCTCGGCGCCGGACGCCCGATCTTTCTCACGATCCCCGAAACCTTCACGCCGCAACCGCACGACCGGCGCCGGCTGGACGAACTCGGCGTGGTACTGTTGCTGGTACCCGAAGGGCTGAGACTGGGGGAGTCGGTCGTCTACGCGATGAACTCGATCGACATGCCGCCGGGTGCTGTCGAGATCCTGCACGGCGACACGCTGATCGACGACCTGCCTGCCGCCGGCGGTGACCTGATCGCGATCCACGACGAGGGCGATGATTATTCCTGGGCCGCGGTCGACGTCGAGGCGGATCGGGTGACCGGCCTCGAGGTGCTGGCGGCGGGCAGCGGCCGCGACGATCCGCGGTCGGTCGCCTGCGGTTACTTCGGCTTCAGCAACAGCAGCGCGCTGGTTCGTGCCATCACCCGCGCCCGCGGCGACTTCATCGCCGGGCTCAACCTGTATGCGCGCGAGCGGCCGATGCGGGCCGCCCCGGTGCGGCAGTGGCACGATTTCGGCCACATCCAGACCTACTTCCGCTCCCGCCGCGCCATCACCACGGCCCGCTCCTTCAACACGCTGCATATCGACGCCACCACCGTCCGCAAGTCCAGCCGCGACACCGCCAAGATGCGGGCCGAGGCGCACTGGCTGACCACCCTGCCGACGCCGCTGCTGCCGTTCTCGGCGCGGCTGCTGCAGGCCGGCGAGGCGGACGATGTCGCCTTCTACGCGACCGAATACCAGTATGCCCCGACCCTGTCGGAGCTGTTCGTGTTCTCCTCCGTCGGCCGCGCCACCTGGAAGAACATCCTGTCGTCCTGCCACGACTTCCTGGAGGCCTGCGCCGGCGCCAAGGGTGACGGGTCCGGCGATGCGGTGCTGTCCGAGCTTGCCGTCGACAAGACGATGGCGCGGCTGGAACGCTACGGTAGCGAAACGGGCTTCGACATCGATGCGCCGACCCGTCTGGACGGCCGTCCGCTGCCCTCGCTGCGCCGCATCGCCGCCGAGCTGACGGATGCGATCGACCTCGGGTCCGGGCGCGCCGAGAGCGTCATGCATGGCGATTTCTGCTTCAGCAACATCCTCTACAACTCGCGCGCGGCACGCATCAGCGTGATCGACCCGCGCGGTTACGTGCATCCGGGCACCAACTCGCTGTTCGGCGACACCCGCTACGACCTGGCGAAGCTGTCGCACTCGATCTCAGGCCACTACGACCACATCGTCGCCGGCCGCTACGCGCTGTCGCGCGAGGGGAGCCATGGCTTCTCGATCACCTTCGAGACCAGTCCGCACCACCGCTGGCTGCAGGGGGCGCTGGGCGAGTTCGCGGTGGACGGCATCTCCGCCGGCGGCGACGCGGTGCGGGCGATCACCGTCGGGCTGTTTCTGTCGATGCTGCCCCTGCACGACGACCGGCCCGATCGGCAGGTCGCCTTCATCGCCAACGCGCTGCGGCTCTACGCCGAACTGCAAGGACATCCGTCGTGATCGTGATCCCCATGGCCGGGATGTCGCGCCGCTTCACCGAAGCCGGCTACGCGCTGCCGAAGTACATGCTGCCGCTCCGCGGGACCACCGTATTCGCCCACGCGATCGACAGCTTCGCCGGCCTGTTCGCCACCACGCCGTTCCTGTTCATCGCCCGTCATGTGGCGGACACCGAGGCGTTCCTGCGCGCCGAGTGCGCTCGGCTCGGCATCCTCGATGCGCGGATCGTCATGCTTGATCGGCCCACCGCCGGCCAGGCCGAGACGGTCGAGCTCGGCCTGCGCGAGGCGACGACCGTGAACGACGAGCCGGTGACGATCTTCAACATCGACACCTTCCGCGCCCGCTTCGCGTTCCCGTCCGCCGCCTGGTTCGACGCATCGGACGGCTACCTGGAGGTGTTCCGCGGCAGTGGCGCCAATTGGTCCTATGTCGGCCCGGCGGAGGGCGCCGCACGGGAGGGAAGTGAGCCGCTGGTGGCCCGAACCACCGAGAAGCAGCCGATCTCCGATCTGTGCTGCGACGGGCTCTACCATTTCGCCCGGGCGGACGGCTTCCTGTCGGCACTGCATCGCGAGCGCGCGAGCCCATCGCTGCCGGAGCTCTACGTCGCGCCGCTCTACAACCATCTCATCGCGGACGGCCGCCGCATCCACTACGACATCGTGCCCGAGGAGGTGATCACCTTCTGCGGCGTGCCGGCTGAGTATGAGGCGGTACTGGCCGCCCCTGCCTAGGGACGTTCCGCGGGCCTCGGCTACTCGATGATCCCGCCGGCCCGACGGTCGTCTACTCCTACCTGCCTCAGGAAGGTGCTGAGGACGATGCCGACGGCAGGCGTTGGCCGGCACGGCCTAGCCAGTGGGATCCTCGTAGTCGACATCGTCGAGCGGACGGGCGACCCGGGTCCGGCCCAGCACCAAGAAGCCCATCACGATCAGCAGTGCGCCGATCACGACCGGCAGGCGACCCAGCCACCAGTGCGCGCTGGAGGCGGGCACGTTGCTGGAGTTGCCGTTGAAGGCCAGCGCCCACACGCCGATCGTGAGGATGATGAAGCCGGACAGGATCAGGGTCGCGATTGTGATGATCCGCCGGGTCAGCATGGCGGTACCCGGCCGCTGCGGGCGGCGGCCGTGTCGGCGGCCAGCCGCGAATGTCGATAGCCGTAGAGGCCGTAGCACAGGGCGCCCGCCACCACGAACGACAGCAGGATCGCCGGCCCGGCATAGTTGGCCGCCGCGGTGC